>NZ_JBAQRT010000092.1:0-20360 GCF_049306435.1 Zavarzinia sp. | reverse complement strand
ACGCCACCCACGCCGCCGCCAGCCCAGCGAAGCGAAGCCCCGCAGGACCGTCAGGTCGCCGAGGACCGCCGCCGGGTCGAGGAGCGGGGCGGGGCCAAGGGGCGGCTGGAATTCATTCTGGCCTGGGACAATGCCGCCGATCTCGACCTGCATGTCATCTGCCCCAATGGTCAGATGATCTGGTCGCGCCAGCCCAGCGGCTGCGGTTCGGGCCGGCTCGATATCGATGCCAATGGCTATGCCAATGCGGGGGGCCTGGTGCTGGTGCCCGATCCCGTGGAGCACATCACCTTTTCCGGCAATCCGCCGCTGGGCGATTTTCAGATGAAGGTGCGGATCTATCCCGATCCGCAGCGCCCGCGCCCGCCCACGGCGTCTTATCGCCTGACCGTTCTCTACGACGGCAAGGTCATCGCCGAGCGGCGGGGCACCATCGCCTCGCCCATCGGCGGCGGGCGGAGCAGCGGCCCCACCCTGACCATTCCCGGCATCGGCAGTTTCGGCGGGGGGGCGGAGCCCGTGTTCAACGAGCAGCCGGCGGGCAGCGTCAGGGTGCCGCCGCCGGCCTGAAGCCGAAGGTCAGCAACTGCCGGCGCAGCTGCCGCGGGCCGTATCGACCAGTTTCTTCAGCGCGGCGAGATCGACCGCGCCGGGCACCAGCTGGTCGCCGATGATGAAGCTGGGCGTGCCATTGATCGCCAGCTTTTCCGCCAGCGCGTGATTGTCCGTGATGTGGCCGGCGATCGCCTGATCGCTCATCGCCTTCTTCAGCTTGTCGGTATCGATCCCGACGCCGCGCGCGACATCCATGATCTTGTCGTCGCTCAGGGCGCCCTTGGTGGCGATCAGGGCGGCGTGGAATTCCCGGTATTTGCCCTGGCCGACGGAGGCGAGGGCGGCGCGGCTGGCGACCAGGGAGTCGGGGCCGAGGATCGGGAGTTCCTTGAGGACGACACGCAGCTTCGGGTCCGACTTGATCAACTCGTCGAGGATGGGCTGGGCCTGCTTGCAGTAACCACAGCGGTAATCGAAGAATTCGACCAGCGTGACGTCGCCGTTCGGATTGCCCAGCACCTGATCGCGCGGGTCGCGCAGCAGCTTCTCGCGCAGGCCGGCGATCTGGCCCCGGGCCTCGTCGGCGCGGGCGGCGTCCTGGCGCTCCTGCATCGCCTGCACCGACTCGAGGATCACCTCGGGGTGCTGCATCAGGTAATCCTTCACGATCTGGCGGATTTCTTCCTTGCTGGCATCGTCGAACTGGCCGGCGGTGGCGGGCAGGGCGGCACTCGCCAGCATCAGGGCGGCCAGGCTGGAGGCGAGAAGGCGGCGCATGGGACAGTTACTCCGGGTCAACGGCGATCGCGCCAGAGGCGCAGGGAAAGGTCGCGGATATCGGCGGCGCGCAGGGCGCCCGGCGATCCCGCCGGCAATTCGATTTCGGCGCGCTGGGCCTGCTGATAGGCATCTTCCAGCTTGCCGGTGAGCAGAAAGCGTTCGGCCGAGGCAAGGGCCGCCAGACCGATCTTGTCCTGCCGGCCATAGGCGATGGCGAGCTGATACCAGGCCATCGAATTGTCCGGGTCGGCCCGTGTCGCGATTTCGAGGTCGCGCACGGCATCCGCCGTCTGCTTCGGATCTTCCGTCGCGATCATGGCGCTGGCGAGGCCGACGCGGAGCAGCGGCTCGTCCGGCGCGTATTTCACCGCGAGCTGATAGGGCTCGATCGAGGCCTGGATCTGCCCGTTTTCCAGCAGCGCCTGGCCCTTCAGTTCGAGAATATAGGGATCGTTGGGATAGGAGCGCAGCAGGGCGTCGACCTCGGTCAGGAAGGTCGGCATGTCGGGCTTGCGATAGAGCGCGACCACCCGGGCATAGCGGTCGGCGATGCCGGTCGCCGAGGCCGGAACGCGCCGGATCGTGCTTTCGGGATTGTCGATGAAGCCGCGCAGCTTGCCCTGCATCCGCGCCAGCATCTCGACATAGCGGGGCGCGGCCGCCGCATCGACATAGGGCGACTGGTTGACCCGCGTCTCCAGCGCCGCCATGCGCTCGGGCGTCAGCGGGTGGGTATAGACGTAAGGGTTCTGGTCGGACCGGATGCGCAACTGGTCGCGGTCGATGATGTGCAGGAATTCGCCAAGACCGCGCGAGGTGATGTGCAGCTTGTCGAGATAGGTGATGGCGGCCTGGTCGGCGGCGGATTCCTGGGTGCGCGAATATTGCAGGAAACTGCGCGTGGCGATCTGGCTGCCGCCCATCATCACCGCCGCGCCGGCTTGGCCACCGCCGCCGATGATGGCGATGGCGCCCAGCACGGTCGCGATGATCTGCTGGATCGAGGCATTGCGCAGGGCCTCGGTGCTGCGCACCAGATGGCCGCCCGCCATGTGGCCGGTTTCATGGGCGATGACGCCCATCAGTTGCTCCGGCGTCGTGACGGCGATCAGGGTGCCCGTGTTCAGGAACAGATTCTGTCCACCGGCGACGAAGGCATTCAGCGCCGGATCCTGGATCAGGATGACGCGGACAGCCGCGTCGTCGAGCCCGGCGGCGCGGAAGATCGGCACCGCCATCGCCCTGATGTCCTGTTCGATCTCGGCATCGCGGATCAGGTTCAGCGAGCGCTGGGCCTGCTGCGCCGAAGCGAACGAAGGCGCGAGCGAGGCAAAACCGAACAGGAAGACCGTGGCCAAAGTACCGAGACGCCGCCTGAGTGGGGCAGGGGCCGGATTGCGCCGAAGGCGGGCAGGCGACGACAGCAAGTCAGATTCTCCGTTCATGCCCCCAAGCCCGGGCAGGACCCTAGCACAAATGAAAAGAGGGCGGCAGGCCTGGTTCGGTCTGCCGCCCCCTGTCCGTCAGGCGCCCGGCGCCTTGGTTCAGTTGTTGAAGCGGCGCTGCCACCAGCCGCGACGGGGCGGCTGCGGGGGTTCGGACGATTCCGGCCGGTCACCGGAAACGATGGTTTCCACCGGCTTGTTGACCGGGGCCACGGCCTCGCTTCCGACGACCTGGGCCTCGGGCGAGATGTCGATATCGGTGCCTTCAGCGTCGGGGCTGTGGGCCGCGGGGAAGACTTCGGGGATCTCCGGGACCGGCTCGGCCGCGATCTCGACATCGGTGACCGGCGATTCCGGTGCGGCCGCGACCTCGATCTCGATCGTCGTCACGCGGGCGGGTTCGGCATCGCTGTCGGCGACCGGGGCGGCAGCCTCGTCTCCGGCGGCATTCTCCACCCTGGTGGCTTCGGCGCCTTCGCCTTCGGCATTCTCGCCTTCGGGCCCATCGCCACGCCGACGGCGGCCACCACGGCGGCCCCGACGACGACGACGACGGCCGTCACCTTCGGCATCGCCCTCACTCTCGCCTTCGGTGCCTTCGGCGCCGTCTTCGCTGTCGCCCTCGGTTTCGGTCGGTTCGGCGGACGGCGCGGCATCGCCTTCGGTTTCACCTTCAGTGTCGGTGCCGACGGGGGCTTCGCCGTCTTCGGCGGACTCATCGCCGTCCTCGGTCTCGCCCTCGCGGGGGCCCTCGCCCGCCTCACGGTCCTTGCCACGACGGCGACGACGACGACGGCGCGGCTTCTTGCCATCGCCTTCGGCGGTCTCGGCGGCGACGGCCGGCGCCACGGCCACGACCACTTCAGCCTCGGCCTCGACTTCGGGCTCGATCTCGGCCTCGACCGGATCCTCTTCCTCGAGGTCCGGCATCGGGAAGGTGCCGGAGCGGATCGCCAGCACCGCTTCGGGAACCGGCGTGCTGCGATTGGCCAGGCGCTCGATCCGGTAATCGGGGGCGATCAGTTCGGGATCGATCTCGACATAGATCTTGAAGTCGTAACGCTCTTCGAGCGAGCGCAGGGCATCCCGCTTGTGATTGAAGATATAGAGGGCGATCGGCTCCGGGATCTTCACTGCGATCTTCGAGGCCCGCTCGCGCATTCCCTCGTCCTCGATGCCGCGCAGGACATGCAGCGCGGTCGATTCGGTGGAACGCATCAGGCCGACGCCGCGGCAATGCGGGCAGGTGACGGTCGAGGCTTCGAGCAGGCTGGGGCGCAGCCGCTGACGCGACATCTCGAGGAGGCCGAAGGGCGAGATCCGGCCGATCTGGATGCGGGCGCGGTCCGTCTTCAGGCAATCCTTCATCTTGCGTTCGACCGCGCGGGCATTGCGCTGGTCTTCCATGTCGATGAAGTCGATGACGACGAGACCGGCCAGATCGCGCAGGCGCAGCTGGCGGGCGATTTCCTCGGCGGCCTCGAGGTTGGTCTTGGTCGCCGTTTCCTCGATATTGTGCTCGCGCGTGGCTCTCCCTGAGTTCACGTCGATCGAGACCAGGGCTTCCGTCGGGTTGATGACGATATAGCCGCCCGAGCGCAGATGAACCGTCGGGTTGAACATCTGGTCGAGCTGGTTCTCGATCTGGGCACGGTGGAACAGCGGCACCCGGTCGCGGTAGAGCTGGACATTCTTCGCGTGGCTGGGAATCAGCATCCGCATGAAGTCCTTGGCCTGGCGATAACCTTCCTCGCCGTCGACCTGGATTTCCTCGATGTCCTTGGAATAGAGATCGCGGATCGCCCGCTTGATCAGATTGCCCTCTTCATAGACGAGGGCGGGAGCCGCGGACTGCAGGGTCAGTTCCCGCACGGAATCCCACATGCGCACCAGATATTCGTAATCGCGCTTGATCTCGGGCTTCGTCCGGTTGAGGCCGGCCGTGCGCACGATCACGCTCATGCCCTTGGGCAGCTCCAGTTCGGAGGTGATCGACTTCAGGCGCTTGCGGTCCGCCGGGTTCTGGATCTTGCGGGAAATGCCGCCGCCCCGAGGGGAATTGGGCATCAGCACGCAATAGCGGCCGGCGAGCGACAGATAGGTGGTGAGGGCGGCGCCCTTGTTGCCGCGCTCTTCCTTGACGACCTGAACCAGCATGATCTGCCGGCGCTTGATCACTTCCTGGATCTTGTAGGAACGGCGCGGGCGGAAACGCGGGCGCGGCTGGTATTCGGTCTCGGTCTCGACCGCCGGCATCGCGGGCGAGGCGATTTCAGCCACGGCCGGAACCGGCGTCGGCTCCAGGACAGGCTGAACCTCGGCGACGGCATCGACCGGAATGCCCGCGACCTCGACGGCGGCCTCGGGCGCTTCCGCTTCCGGGGTCGGCTCGACAGCCGGCGCGGTCTCGACAACGGCTTCGGCTTCGGCCGGCGCGCTTTCCACGGGCTGCTCGATCTCGGCGGGCGCGGCTTCGGCCACGGCCGGGATCGGTTCCTCGGCCGGGGCGGGCGCCTCGACCGGGGCCGGGATCTCGAGCGGGGCCGGACCACCCTCGGACGTTTCGGCGTCGATGGCCTTCAGGGTCTCGGGGTCGCCCTCGAGCACCGGGTCCTCGAATTCATTGTCGGCGCCGAGGCGCGAGCCGTCGCCATCCTCATCGTCGCCGCTGCCGGCACCGACGACTTCCGTCGCGGTATCGACTTCGACGACCTCGATCAGGCCGCCGTCATCGTCGATGTCGCCAGCCGAATCATCGCCCGCGTCATCGACATCGGCGATGTCATCATCGTCGTCATCATCCGCATGGGCGGCGGCCTCCTCGTCGAGCAGGGCCTGACGATCGGCGACGGGGATCTGATAGTAATCGGGGTGGATTTCGCTGAAAGCCAGGAAGCCGTGACGGTTGCCGCCATATTCGACGAAGGCCGCCTGCAGCGACGGCTCCACGCGGGTGACCTTGGCGAGATAGATATTGCCCTTGAGCTGCTTCTTGTTTGCCGACTCGAAGTCGAATTCTTCAAGACGATTGCCGCGCACCACGACGACCCGGGTTTCCTCCGGGTGCGTGGCGTCGATGAGCATACGGGTTGCCATCAGGTGAATCTCCTCGATCCCGGGCGAGGGGCCTTACGCGGGCCTCCGACAGCCTGGGGATCGATTGGTTGGCACAGATCAAGGCGCCCGGATTGGCCCCCGACCGCTGGCCGCGGGGCGCAGGGTCGAGCCTTGGGCGCAGGAGACGGTCATCGCCGGAAAACCGGACATGACCATGCGCGATGCGCCGAGCGCACAGGCCGCCGGCATCATGCCGGCCGGCGAAATTGCCGGGGCAGATTGCTTCGGAGGGGGCCAACTTGCGCTCTGACGACACGGGCGGAACTGTCTCTGTGCAGGGTGAATGATCGGGTTTGAATGAGCATTGCCGTAAAGGCCCCGCGTTGCTGACGTCGCATGTCCGTCCGTCGGCTGTTGAGCCTCACGGCCGACTCGACAGGTCGGAGAGCAACTGGCCCGAACTCACACACCGATCGAGGTCGCCGTCCCAGGGGACGGGGCGATCCGGATCGAAAGGTGGCGCTGGACCGGCACCTTTTTTCGCATGACTAACATATGACCCCCCGGCGGGCGCGGCAATGCCTATCTGCTGCAAAAAATGGCACTCTGGGGCAGGTCTTTCGTCAATCGGGGATAACCGTGCCGACCGTCGCGCTGCTGATCGCTTCCAATGTCTTCATGACCTTCGCCTGGTATGGCCATCTGAAGTTCACGAGCCAACCCCTTTGGAAAGTGGTGCTCGTCAGCTGGGGCATCGCCTTCTTCGAATATTGCCTGATGGTGCCGGCCAACCGCATGGGCTTCGGCCAGTTCAGCGCCGGCCAGCTGAAGACCATCCAGGAGGTGGTGACCCTGCTCGTCTTCGCCGCCTTCTCGGTGCTTTATCTCGGCGAGGCGCTGCGCTGGAACCACCTCGGGGCCTTCTGCTGCCTTGTCGGCGCCGTCTGGTTCATGTTCAGGGGGTGATGCCCCCTGCGTCCGGGGTGATGCAGTGATGCCACAGCCGTGCCATATTCACGGAACAAGGTCCCCGTCGGCCCTCGATCGGATATAAGGACGGCGCTGGCGGACCCATGCAACGGCGGTACATGCGCTTCCTCGGTTTCATCTTCGGTGCCTTCGCGATCCTGGCGGTGGTCGGTCTCCTGGCCGGTCTCTGGGTCGTGCACCACTATTCGCAGGACCTGCCGGACTACCGGCAGCTGGCGGTCTATGAGCCGCCGGTGACGACGCGGCTTCATGCCGGCGACGGCTCGCTCCTGGCCGAATACGCGCGGGAACGCCGGCTGTTCGTGCCCATCGCGCAGATCCCGCCGCGGGTGATCGGGGCCTTCCTGTCGGCCGAGGACAAGAATTTCTACGAACATGGCGGCATCGACTTCTCGGGCGTGATGCGCGCCGTCTTCACCAACCTGCGCCATCTCGGCAGCGACCGCCGGCCGGTCGGTGCCTCGACCATCACGCAACAGGTGGCGAAGAACTTCCTGCTCGGCAACGAAGTCTCCTATGGCCGCAAGGTGCGCGAGGCGATCCTGACCTTCAGGATCGAACGGACCTTCTCCAAGGACCGCATCCTCGAGCTTTACCTGAACGAGATCTATCTCGGCATGGGGTCCTACGGCGTCGCCGCCGCCGCCTTGAACTATTTCGACAAGCCGCTGGATCAGCTGAACATCGCCGAGATGGCCTATCTCGCCGCGCTGCCCAAGGCGCCGTCCAATTATCATCCGGTCCGCCAGCACGATGCGGCGATCAAGCGCCGCAACTGGGTGCTGGACCGCATGTATGAAGACGGCCGCATCACCCGCGAGCAGTGGGAGGAGGCGAAGGCCAGCCCGCTGACGGTGCGCGATCCCAGCCAGTCGACGACCACATCCGCCGATTATTTCGCCGAGGAAGTCCGGCGCGAGATCGCCTCCCTTTACGGCGAGCAGTCGCTCTATGAAGGCGGGCTCAGCGTTCGCACCTCGATCGATCCGACCATGCAGGCGATCGCCGACAAGGTGCTGCGCCGGGGCATGATCGATTACGACCGGCGCCACGGCTGGCGCGGGCCGATCACCCGCGTCAGTATCGCCGGCGGCAGCTGGCTCGAAGCCCTGCGCGCCACCCCGACACCGCCCGGCCTCGTCGTTCCCGGTATCGAGGGCTGGCGTCTCGCGGTCGTCACCGCCGTCGGCGCCAAGGCGGCCGAGATCGGCCTCGTCGACGGCAGCAGGGGCACCATCGCGATGAGCGAGCTGACCTGGGCGCGGCCGACCACGGCCGGGCAGGGCGTCGGCGCCGCGCCGCGTGGTCCTTCCGATGTCCTCGCGGTCGGCGACATCATCGCCGTCGAGGCGCTGGCGACGCAGGGGACCTTCGGCCTTCGGCAGATCCCCAATGTCGGCGCGGCCTTCGTCGCCCTCGATCCGCATACGGGCCGGGTGCTGGCCATGGTCGGCGGTTGGTCCTATGGCGAGAGCCAGTTCAACCGGGCGACCCAGGCCCTGCGCCAGCCCGGCTCGACCTTCAAGCCCTTCGTCTACGCGACCGCGCTCGAATCCGGCCTCACGCCCTCGACCCTGGTCGAGGATGGCCCCTTCACCGCCGATCAGGGGCCGGGCCTGCCGCCCTGGCGGCCGGCGAACTATGGCCACGACTATCTGGGGCCGATCACGCTTCGGGTCGCGCTCGAGAAATCGCGCAATCTGGTCACCGCCCGTCTCGCCTATTACATCGGCATGGACAAGGTGAAGGCCCTGGCCGAGCGTTTCGGCGTCGTCACCGATCTGCCGCCCTATCTCGCCATGTCGCTCGGCGCGGGCGAGACCACCTTGATGCGGATGACCGCCGCCTATGGCCAGTTCGTCAACGGTGGCAAGAAGATCACGCCCAGCCTGATCGACCGGATTCAGGACCGGCGCGGCCGCACCGTGTTCAAGCACGACATGCGAACCTGCGAGGGCTGCGGCCCGACCAGCTACAATGGCCAGCCGCCGCCGGCCGTGCCCGACAATCGCCCCGAAGTGATCGACGCGGGCACCGCCTACCAGATGGTGTCCCTGCTGCAGGGCGTCGTCGAGCGCGGCACGGGCGGCAAGGTTCGCGCCGTCGGCAAGCCGCTGGCGGGCAAGACCGGCACGTCCAACGATTCGAAGGATGTCTGGTTCATCGGCTTCTCGCCCGATCTCGTCGCCGGGGTCTTCTTCGGCTTCGACCAGCCGCGCACCCTCGGCGGCAAGGAAACCGGTGGCTCGGTCGCGTCGCCGGTGTTCCGCGATTTCATGGCCGCGGCCCTCCGGGACAAGCCGGGCATCCCATTCCGTATTCCGCCGGGTCTTCGTCTGGTCCGCGTCAACCCCGCGACCGGCGCGCCGGCCGCCCCGGGCGAGCGGGCGATCTTCGAGGCCTTCAAGCCGGGGACCGAGCCTTTCGGTCAGCGCCCGGTGCTCGACGGCTCCAGCGACGCGGCCTTCACCGGCGGCGACGGCAGCTTCGGCAGTGATCCCGACTTCCTCGGCGCCATCGGTGCCGCGCCTCCAGCCGCCCCAGGGGCACCCGTGGCACCGCCCGCGGCCGGAGATTCCGCGACCGGCGGCCTTTACTGATCATCGCTCGCGGGCCTTGCGGTTGTCGGCGGGGTCAATCCCCGCTATACCGTGCCCCTTCCTGAACGAAGGGCCGGAGATATGCGCGCCGACGTCGAATCCCTCAACGCCGAAATCAAGCAGTCGCTCGAACTGCTGAGGAGGCATCTTTGACTGGGACGTTGCCAACGTCCGACTCGAAGAACTGAACGCCCGGGTCGAAGACCCGTCCCTGTGGAACGATCCTGCGGAAGCGCAGAAGATCATGCGCGAACGCACCCGTCTCGACGATGCGATCGGCGCCTATCGCCGGCTGGAAGCCGAACTTCGCGACATGCTCGAACTCGCCGAAATGGCCGAGGGCGAGGGTGACGAGGGCATGATCGATGATGCCGTCGCTAACCTTCGCCGCGTGCGCGACGAGGCGGGCGAGGCCGAGGTGAAGGCCCTCCTGTCGGGCGAGGCCGATGGCAATGACAGCTATCTCGAAGTCAATGCCGGCGCCGGCGGCACCGAGGCCCAGGACTGGGCCGAGATGATGCTGCGCATGTATACCCGCTGGGCCGAGCGCAAGGGCTACAAGGTCGAGCTGATCGAAGACAGCCCCGGCGAACAGGCCGGAATCAAGAGCGCGACCATCATGGTCAAGGGCCTGAACGCCTATGGCTGGATGAAGACGGAATCGGGCGTGCATCGTCTGGTGCGGATTTCGCCCTTCGATTCCAATGCCCGGCGGCAGACCAGCTTCGCCTCGGTCTGGGTCTATCCGGTGGTCGACGACACGATCGAGATCGAGATCCTCGACAAGGATCTGCGGGTCGATACCTATCGCGCCTCGGGCGCGGGTGGCCAGCACGTCAACAAGACGGACTCGGCGATCCGCATCACCCACGTCCCGACCGGCATCGTCGTCGCCTGTCAGGCCGACCGCTCGCAGCACAAGAACCGCTCGCAGGCCATGTCCATGCTGAAAGCCCGGCTCTACGAGCGCGAGCTGCAGATCCGCGAGGAAGCGGCCAGGGCGACGGAAGAAACCAAGACGGCGATCGGCTGGGGCCACCAGATCCGCTCTTATGTCCTGCAGCCCTACCAGATGGTGAAGGACCTGCGCACCGGGGCCGAGACCTCGGATACCCAGGGCGTGCTGAACGGCGATCTCGACCGCTTCATGGCGGCCGCGCTCGCCGCCCGGGTCGAGGGCGGCGGGGCCGAGGTCAGCGACCTCGACTGATCGCGCAGTCAGGAATTGGTGACGACGAGGGCGGGTTTGCCGCCCTCGGCCGGCTTGTCCTCGGTGGCGGCCCGGGTCTTGTGGCGGCGCTTCAGCTGGCCTTCGATATTCGCGCCGGCCTCGACGCCGATACTGTCGTGGAGGATGTCGCCGCTGATGACGGCGCTGGCGGCGAGTTCGACCACGGCGGCGTCGATGCGGCCCTCGATCCGGCCGCGGATGTGAACCGTCTCGGCATTGATGGCGCCCTTGACCAGGCCATCCTCGCCCAGCGTCAGGCTGCGGCAGGTGATGTCGCCAGTCACGGTGCCGTCGATCTGCAGATCGCCGACAGTCTCGATATTGCCTTCGATGCTGAGACCCTCGGCCAGGATCGAGGGACGGGTGGCGTTTTCGCCCCGCCGGCCGCTATTTCCCGGCTTCGTCTCGCGCTTGTTCTGTCTGTTGTTGAACATTGCGACCTGCCTCGATGAAGCGCATGGGATCGTTCGGGGCATCCAGCAACCGCACCTCGTAATGAAGATGCGGCCCGGTGGAGCGGCCCGTGCTGCCGAGTTTGCCGATCACGTCGCCGGCGTCAACCTTGTCGCCCACTTTCACCGAAACCCGGCTGAGATGGGCGTATTGGGTTTCCAGCCCGAAGGCGTGGCGAATGCGGACGGCGCGGCCATAGGCGCCGGCCCAGCCGGCCGATACGACTTCGCCCGGCGCGGTGGCGAAGACCGGCGTGCCCACGGCACCACCGAAATCGATGCCGGCGTGGAAGGCGGCGCGGCGGTTGATCGGATCGCGGCGATTGCCGAAATTGCTGCGCACCTCGATCCCGTCGAGGCGGACCGGCAGGGCGAGGGGCATCGAGATGGCGGCCGCCTTCAGGGCGTCCAGCCGTGCCGTCGAATTGGTCAGGTCATTGAGACGGGCATTTTCGATCGTCGGGGCGAGATCGTCCATCACCGGCAGCAACGGTCCGCCGCTGCCTTCGTCCGCGACCGCCGCGACCACGCTGTCGAGATCAAGGCGGGTTGGCGCGAGGTTCCGCTCGAGCAGCGCCACCTCGACATCGGTCGCCGGCTTCAGGCGCTCCACCAACTGGCCTTGCAGCAATTCGAGCGTCGCCACCTTGTCTTTCAACTGGGTCGCCTGCTGACCGGCGATCGCGGCCAGATCGCGGAGGCCCACCGCCTTGCCTTCGAGCGAAGCGATGCGGTCGTCGGCGACGGCGAGGCTTTCCGCCAGGCGCCACTGCGTGAGATAGGCGTCGGCCAGGGCGTATTCGAGATCGGTGACGCGGTCCTGCGCCGCCGTGGCCGCGGCTGCCGCGACCTCGGTTGCGGACTGGCGCTCGGCGGCCGAGCGGGCGGCTTCGGCGACGGCTTTTTCACTGCGCAGCCGGGCGACTTCCTGGCGCAGGCTATCAGCCGCGCGCTCGTGCCCGTCGAGTTCCGCCCGCAGGCGGGTGATGGCCTCGGCCTGTTCGCCGGTCCGGTCCGGCGGCGCCAGGGTGGCGATCGTGGCATGGCCTACCCACGCGAAGGCGGCGAGGCCAAGGGCGGCGGCCGAGACCTGCATCCGCCGGGACAGCCGCAGCCAGCGCACGCCCCAGGGATCGCGAATGGCGATCTCGCGCGGGGCAAACCACGAGCGGCGGGAGGCAAGCGGACGAAGTCGGGCGTCGTTGGTCATGCGACGGTAATCACCTGAAGAACTAAAGACGGCCGCTATTGCCGCCAGAGCGGCGGCAATATGTCAACAGCGGCTGTTCCCATCGCGGCGAAACGCCCCTGTCCGGTGGGTGCAATCAGAGCGCCCGCACCGCCGCCAGCACGTCGTCGACATGGCCTTTCACCCTGACCTTGCGCCAGACGCGGGCGATCTTGCCCGCGCCATCGATCAGGAAGGTCGATCGTTCGATGCCGAAGTATTTCTTGCCGTAATTCATCTTCTCGACCCAGACGCCATAGGCGTTTGTCACCGTGCCATCGACATCGGCGCCAAGGCTGATGCTCAGGTCATGCTTGGCGGCGAACTTGTCGTGAGCGGCGACACTATCGCGCGAGACGCCGACGATGCTCGCCCCCGCCGCCGTGAAATCGGCGAGGCGGGCCGAGAAATCGATGGCTTCGGTGGTGCAGCCCGGGGTGTCGTCCTTGGGATAGAAATAGAGCACGACCTTGCGCCCCTTCAGGGCGGACAGGGCGATGGAGCCACCGCCATTGGCGGACAGGGCGAAATCCGGGGCCGGCGCGCCGGTCTCGAGCGTTGCACTCATGGTGTCAAATCTCCTCTATGGGCAGGCCGGCAGCGCCCGGGGCACCATCGGCGGCGGGCAATGCGACGGGATCGCCGATGTGGCTGATGAAGATCGCGCGGATGCGGGGCCGAGCCTCTTCCAGCAGGGCCTCGACCGCCGCGAAATCGGCGACGCCGGCCTGGCGGGCGAGCAACAGTTTCAGGCTCTCGGGCGCCGTGCCGGGCTCGAAACCATCCCCGGCGGTCAGGCGGATCGAGGCCGACAATCCGGCCTCGAGGTCGAGCGCGGCGGCAAGCTCATCGGCTTCATGGGCGGGAAGCACGCCCTGGTCGCGCAACAGGTCGATCATGCCGGCGCTATCGGTCGGCCAGGGCGCGGGCAGGCGCTCGCCGCCCGCCAGCAGCAGGCCCTGCGCGATGAATTCGATATCGATCAGGCCACCCGGCGACAGCTTCAGATCCCAGCGGCCGCGTGGCGGGCGGTCGCGGTCCATCCGTCCCCGCATGTGCGCGGCGTCGGCGAGAACGCGGGCGGCGTCGCGCTTCAGATGCTTCAATGTCTCCAGCAGCGCGCCGGCGCGGGCGGCGAAGCCCGCGTCGCTGGCGGCCACGACCCGGGCCCGCGTCAGCGCCATGTGTTCCCAGGTCCAGGCGTCGCCGCGATAATAGGTCTCCATCGTGCCGAGGCTGGTCGCCAGAGCTCCCGCGCCGCCGCCCGGGCGCAGCGCCATGTCGACCTCGTAAAGACTGCCCTCGGCGGTCAGGGCCGAGAGCGCGGCGATCAGGCGCTGGCCGAGCCTGGTGTAATAGACGCCGGGGGACAGCGGTTTGGCACCGTCCGAGCCGATGGTGCCTTCCGGCACATGACACAGGAAAACGAGATCGAGATCGGAGGTGACGGTCATTTCCCGCCCACCCAGCTTGCCGAAGCCGACGACGGCGAAACCGCCCCCCGGAATGACACCATGGGCGAGGGCGAAATTGGCCGAGACCGCGTCGACCAGCCGCTCGATCACCGCGTCGGCGACAAAGGAGAGGGCGCGACCAGCCTCGCGATGGTCGGTCAGGCCACGCAGAAGCTGAAGCCCGACGGCGAAGCGCCGGTCGGCGGTCCAGCGGCGCACGGCGTCGAGCAGGTCCTGATAATCGGTGACATCGCACAGGGCGACGGCGAGGCCATCGCGCAGCGCGCCCCCATCGGTGATCGGGCGCAGTGCCTCGCCACCGACCACGGTGTCGAGCAGGCCGGGACGGCGCGCCAGCATTTCCGCCAGCATGGGCGCCGCGCCCATGATCTCGGCGAGAAGGTCGAGCAGGTTGCGATTGGCATCGAGGAGGGAGAACAGCTGCACGCCGGCGGGCAGGCGGTTCAGAAACTGATCGAACAGGAGGAGGGCGGTATCCGGCGCCGCCGTCTTCGCCATGGCGGCGATCAGCACCGGCGTCAGCCCCTCGACCAGCGCCCGCGCGCGTTCGTGGCGGAAGCAGCGGTAACGGCCGACCCGCCAGCCGGCGATGATGCCGGCGCCGCGTGGCCCATCCTTGAACCCCGCCCGCGCCAGATAGTCGGCGATAGCGTCTTCACCCGCCGGCAACAGGTCCCGGCCCGGACCTTCGTCGCCATCCTCGGACGCGAAGAGGCCGGCGAAGCGATGTTCGATCGCCGACAGATGGCCCAGCAGTGTGAGGCGGAATTCATGGGTATCGCCATAACCCATGAAGCGGGCAAGGGCCGGAATGGCGGCGGGATCGCCGGGAATGTCGTGGGTCTGGGCGTCCTCGACCATCTGCAGGCGATGTTCGAGGTGGCGCAGGAAGCAGTAGCCTTCCGTCAGGATCCGGCGCTCGTCATCCGGGATGCGGCCCATGGCGACCAGCCGGTCGAGCATGGCGAGGGTGCCGGCCTCGCGCAGTTGTGGCTCCCGTCCGCCCGAGATCAGCTGCTGGATCTGAACGAAGAACTCGACCTCGCGGATGCCGCCGGGGCCGAGTTTCACATCCTGGCCCTCGACCCGGATCGCGCCATGGCCATGGTGCTCGCGGATCCGCTCCTTCATGCGCTGGATATCGCGCACGGCGGCGAAATCGAGATGGCGGCGCCAGACGAAGGGGCGGATGCGCTGCAGGAAATCGCGCCCGGCGGCGAGGTCGCCCGCGACCGGGCGGGCCTTGATCATCGCCGCCCTCTCCCAGTTCTGGCCAAGGCTCTGATAATAGATCTCGGCGGCGTCGGTCGACAGGGCGATGGGCATGGCGCCGGGATCGGGGCGCAGCTGCAGGTCGACCCGAAAGACATAGCCATCGGCCGTCCTCTCCTGCAGCAGCTTGACGATGCCCTTGGTGACGCGGACATAGGTTTCGGTCGGGCTGCGCTTGCCGGTCGGCTTCGCTGTCTCGCTGTCGAAGAAGACGATCAGGTCGATGTCGCTGGAATAATTCAGCTCGTTCGCGCCCAGCTTGCCCATGCCGAGAATGATCAGGCCGGACTCGCGTTCCGGGTCGCTGTCATGGGGCAGGGCGATTTCACCCATTTTCGCGCCGGCCCGCAGCATGTGGGCGGCCGCGGCGGACAGGGCGGCGCTGGCCAGACGCGACAGGGCGCCGGTCGTTCGCATCAGCGGCCAGCCAAAGGCCAGATCGCCGACCGCCGCTGCGAGGGCGACGCGCGCCTTGCCCCGGCGCAGGTGGCGCATCAGCGATTCGGTATTCAGGTCCGCGGTCGCCGCCGGCGTCAGGCTCGGCCACAGGTCTTCGAGCACGGCTTCGGGGCCGCGCCGGACCATGTCGACCAGTCCGGCCGGGTCGCGACGGACGAGGGCCGAGAGATAGGGGCTGTAGGCGCCGATGATCCGCAGGATCGAGTGTATCCGCGGGTTGTCGGCCAGGCCGGGCTCGGTCTGGGCCGCCCTGAAGTCGTCGATCAGGCGAAGCGCGCCGGGATGATCGTCGGCGGGGGGGCTGGGCGGCAGGGCGGGGAGACCGTAATTCACGCGCGTCACATCGTCTTCGTGCTAGGGTGGATACGCTGCTGTCTGGTGCCGTTGGCGTCAAGCCGCAGGGTCGAGGATTTCAGTCTGGCAGGATTTGGGGCCAGCAGGATTTTCGGGACGGCTCCCGGCGCGGGGCGTCCTGCAGGGCATTCGATTTGGTCAGGCGCGCTTCCCGCATTGCGGCTCATGTTTTCGGCGGCCTGCTGACCGCCTTGATGATCGCGGGCGTCGCGATCGGTCTTCGTCTGTCGATCGGGCCGATTTCCCTCGGCTTCCTCTCCCCGCTGATCGAATCCGCCTTCGAGGGCAATGCCGCCGGCCTGAAGGTCAGCGTGGGCGATACCATCCTGACCTGGAGCGGGGCCGACAATGATGTCGCGCTGCAGGTCGTCGGGATCGAGGCCCGGGGGCAGGATGGCACCCTGATCGCCCGGTTGCCCAGCGCCGGCATCGATCTCTCGCTGCGGGCCCTGCTCGTGGGCCAGCTGGCGCCGACGGGGGTGACCCTCGCGGGGGCCGATGTCACGATCCGGCGGAATGCCGATGGACTGGTCGAACTCGGCCTCGGCGGCGCCGTCGCGGTCGGGGACGAGGTGGCGGCCGGGGGGGCTTCGCCCGTCGCCGATCTCCTTGCCCTCCTGCGCCGGGGACCGGGAAACTCGCCGGCTCTCCGTCGTCTGGAGCGATTGTCGCTCGTCCGCTCGCGCCTTGTCGTCGAAGACGAGATGACCCTGCGGCGCTGGGTCGGCAACGGCGTCGGCGGCGAGCTGATGCGCAAGGCGGGCGGCGAGGTGCTGCTCGATTTCAGGCTCGCGGTGGCCAGCGAGGGCGAGCAGGTGTCGCTGCGGCTCATGGGCGCCATTCCGCCCGGCGCGGATGGCGAAGCCGCCTTGTCGGTCGAATTCAGCAATCTCGTGCCCGCGCTGTTCGATGCCGGTGGCCAGATGTTCGGGCCGGCGGCGGGGATCGTCATGCCGCTGTCGGGCAAGGTTTCCGCCGCGGTCGACGCGAACGGCGAGCTTCACGGGGTCGATTTCGACGTGACCGCGGCGGGCGGCGGTCTGGACCTGCCGGATTTCTTTCCCGAGGGCCTGAGCCTCGACCAGATCCATGCGGCCGGCCGATACGACAACGCGAGCGCGACCCTCCATCTCGCGCAGGTCCGGATCCGGCGCGGCGATGTCGATATTTCCGCCAGCGGCAGTGTCGGTTTCACCCTGGCCGGACCCGCGATCGACCTGACCGCCCGGCTCGGCGGCCTGCCGGTCGATGATCTGGCGGCGCTGTGGCCCGTGCGGCTTTCGGTCAATGGCCGGCGTTGGGTCACGCAGAACATCAGGGGCGGCCAGGTTTCCGACGGCGTTCTTCGGTTGAAGGCGCCACCCGGCGGGCTGGACGCTTCGCCGTCGCCGCCCGACATGTTCAGCGCCGATTTCGCCATCGACGGCGCGGCCACCACCTTCATGGCCGGTCTTCCGCCGGTTTCGGACATCAAGGCCAAGGCCCATATGACGGCCGATGGTATCGATGTCGAAATCAACAGCGGAAGGGTCGACATGGGGCCCGCCGGCCTCGTTACCCTGACCGAGGGGCTGGCGAAGATCACCGACTTCAGCAAGGAAGATCAGCAAGGCGATATTTCCTTCTCCGCCACCGGGCCGGTGCGGGCGGCCCTGACCATGCTCGACCTGCCGCCGCTTGGCTATGCCGGCAAGATCGGTGTCGATCCATCGAAAACCGCTGGCGATCACGAAACCAGGGCGCGCTTCCTGCTGCCTCTCGTCGCCGATCTCGATCTCGACAATCTGGACTTCAAGACCAGCAGCAAGATCGTCGGGCTCGTGCTGCCTGCGATCGCCGGCCCCCTCGACCTCACCGATGGCGCGATCACGGTCGATGTCGATCAGAGCCGCGCCACGGCCAGGGGCACGGCCAGGCTGGGCGGCGCCCCTCTCGATCTCGAATGGAGCGAGAATTTCAGGGCGCCCGCGGGCAAGCCCACGACCGTGCTGACGGCCAAGGGCACGCTGGATGACGCCCTGCGCGAGAAACTGGGTCTTGGCCTCGGCGGCCGGATCACGGGGCCGATCGGCGCCAGCGTCACCCTCGAGGGGCGGGGGCAGGCCATTGGCGCGATCCGGGCCGAGCTGGCGCTGGACGGCGCGGCGATCACCCTGCCCGAAACCGGTTACGGCAAGAAGGCGGGGGAGCCGGCCGCCGTCGCCTTCCGCCTGGCGACGGGCGGCGGGCGGCTGAAGTTCGAGGGGTTGACGGCGCGGGCCAAGGGCCTGTCCGCCGATGGCAGCGCGGAATTCACCACCGATGGCGATCTGATCAGCCTCGTGCTGAGCAACGCCCAATTGGGCAAAAGCGCCTTCACCATCGATTTCCGCCGGCCGGCGCCGGGCCAGCGCTATGCCCTGAAGATGCGCGGCGCCAATCTCGATCTGGTGCCCTACATGGATCAGGATGCCCCCGCGCGCCGACCCGAGGCGGAGCGGCCGGATCCTTCGTCGCCGGACGGATTGCCCGACTTCGACTTCGACATCGACCTTGCCCTGGTCCAGCTGGACGAGAAGATGGCCGTCGCTGGTCTGAAGGCGACCGGCAGCCACGACCAGGGTCGCTGGCAGGCGATGAACAGCAAGGGCACGCTGGGGCCGACCCGGGCGCCGCTGTCCCTGAAGCTGACGCCGGTCGCCGGTGGGCGTCGTCTCGATGTTTCGGCCGGCGATGCCGGCGCCCTGGTGCGGGTCGCCCGGCTTTATTCCGATGTCGAAGGCGGCACCCTGACCTTCCATGGCACGATCGACGACACCAAGCCGAACCGGCCCCTGACCGGCGCCCTGGACATGCGGGATTTCAAACTGGTGAAGGCGCCGGTGCTGGCCCGCATTCTGACGCTGGGCTCGCTCACCGGCATCGCCGAGGCGATCGGTGGCGAGGGCATCTCGCTCGAAGCCCTGAAGGCCGACATCGTGCAGGAAAGCGCGGTCATTCGCATCGTGAAGGCCCGCGCTTACGGCAATTCGATCGGCATGACCCTGTCCGGCACCTATGACACCTGGGGCCGTTCGGTCAGCGTCGGGGGCACCATCGTGCCGTCCTATGGCCTCAACCGGATCCTCAATTCGATCCCGCTCGTCGGTGATATCCTCACCGGGGGCGAGGGCGGTGGCCTCTTCGCCTTCAATTACAGCGTGGTCGGCCCGACCGAAAACCCGGAGGTGACGGTGAATGCCCTGTCGGCCCTGGCGCCGGGCATCCTGCGCGACATCATCTCGGCGGTCGACGGCACCGACAGCGCCGCCGACGCCAAGGCGCCGCCGGTGATCGGCGTGCCGCCGAAATAGCCGTCAGCGGAAGCTGAAGTCGAGACCCCCTTCAGCGGAAGCTGAAATCGAGACCAAGATCGAGGGAGGGCGCCGAATGGGTCAGCCAGCCGAGCGACAGCATGTCGACGCCGCTGGCGGCGTAGTCGGCGACCATCTCGGGCCGGATCCCGCCAGACGCCTCGGTGACCATGCGCCCGGCGACCAGGGCGACCGCCTTGCGCAGCATGTCCGGCCCCATGTTGTCGAGAAGGACGGCATCGACCGGCCGCTTCAGCAGGACCTCGAGCTGGTCGAGGGAATCGACCTCGACCTGGACTTTCACCATGTGGCCGACCCGGCCCTTGATGCGGTCGAGCACGGCGTCGAGACCGCCGGCGGCGGCGATATGATTGTCCTTGACCAGGATGCCGTCGTCGAGGCCGAAGCGGTGATTGACCCCGCCGCCGACGCGGACGGCGTATTTCTCGAGGGCGCGCAGGCCCGGCGTCGTCTTTCGCGTGCAGGCGACGCGGGCGCCGTGTTTCGCCGCGTCGCGGGCGGCGCCGCGCGTCACCGTGGCGATGCCCGACAGGCGCTGCAGGATGTTGAGGGCGACGCGCTCGCCGGTCAGCACGGCCCGCGCCGGGCCTTCGACGACGGCGATGACATCGCCGGGCGTAACGTCCGAGCCATCGGGCCGCAGCACCTCCACCGTGATCTCGGGCGAGACCAGCCGGAAGGTGTCGAGGGCCATGGGCAGGCCGGCGATGCGCCCGTCGTGCCGCGTGTTGATCTCGGTCCGCGCCCGCGCGGTCGCGGGCACGGCGACTTCCGACGTCAGATCGCCGGCGAGGCCGAGATCCTCCATCAGCGCCGTCTTCAGCAGGTTTTCGTAGACGAGATAGGGCGGCGGCGTCAGATCGAACATGATGTCGGCATACTCATTCGGCGGCGAGGCGGCCCTTGGCGAGGGCGATGGTGTCGAGATGGGCGCCCGTGGCGTCGAGGCGCACGGTCTGACGGTGCAGCCAGCGCGGGTCGGCGGCCGGATGGTCGATGCGGGCATGGGCGCCCCGGCTTTCCGTCCGCGACAGGGCCAGCAGCGCGACCAGCCGCCCGACGGTGATCAGGTTGCGCAACTCGCTCGCGGCGCGGATGGCGGCATGGCC
>NZ_JBAQRT010000091.1:0-8940 GCF_049306435.1 Zavarzinia sp. | reverse complement strand
GCCCGCCCTGCGCGAAGGCGATCGCCGCCGCCACCTTCGGCCCCATGGAGCCGGCGGCGAAATCGAGGGCGGCGAGGGCTTGCGGCGAGGCTTCCGCGATGGCGCGGGCTTCCGGCTGGTGCCAGTCCAGCATCACCGCCTCGACATCGGTCAGCATCATCAGGAGATCGGCGCGCAAGGAGCGCGCGAGCACGCCGCTGGCCAGATCCTTGTCGATCACCGCCTCGATGCCCTGGAGGTGGCCGGCCTCGTCCCGGATGACCGGAATGCCGCCGCCGCCGGCGCAGATCACCAGAACGCCGGCATCGACCAGATCGGCGACGACCGGCGCCACCAGAATCTCGGCCGGCGCGGGCGAGGCCACAACCCGGCGCCAACCCGTGCCATCGCGGGCGATGGCGAAGCCCTTGGCCGAGAGCCGGGCCGCCCCGGCATCGTCGCAGACCGGGCCGATCGGCTTCGTCGGATGGTTGAAGGCGGGGTCGCGCGGGTCGACCCGCACCTGCGTCAGCAGGGTCGCGACCCGGCGCGTGGGCCCGAGCAGATTGCGCATCTCGCGCTCGATCAGATAGCCGATCATGCCTTCCGACTGGGCGTCCAGCACATCGAGCGGCTGATCCCCATCGGCCGGGCCGGCCGCCGCCTGAAGGGCGAGGAGTCCGACCTGGGGACCATTGCCATGAGTGATCACCACCTGGTGTCCGGCCTCGACGAGGGGCGCGAGGCTGATCGCCGCCAGTTTCACGTTGCTCGCCTGATTGGCCGCCGACAGGGCTTCGCCCCGGCGCAGCAGGGCATTGCCGCCCAGGGCCGCGACGATCCGCATGGCGCTACGATCCGATCGTGGCGACGAGGATCGCCTTGATCGTGTGCATCCGGTTCTCGGCCTGGTCGAAGACGATGGAGGCGGGGCTCTCGAACACCTCGTCGGTCACTTCCATGCAGTCGATGCCGTAGCGCTTGGCGATGTCGGCGCCCACCTCGGTCTCGGCATTGTGGAACGAGGGCAGGCAATGCATGAACTTGACGTAAGGATTGCCGCTGGCCGCCATGACCTCGCGGGTGATGCGATAGGGGGTGAGCTGGGCGATGCGCTCGGCCCAGATGCTGTCCGGCTCGCCCATCGACACCCAGACGTCGGTATAGAGGAAATCCGCCCCCTTCACCGCCGCGCCGATATCCTCGGTCACCGTCAGGCTGCCGCCGTTCTCCGCCGCCATGCGGTTCACGGCCTCGACGAAGGGGGCATCGGGCCAGAGGGCGCGGGGCGCCGCGATCCGCATGTCGATGCCGACCTTGGCCGCGCCTTCCGCCAGCGAGCGCGCGACATTGTTGCGCCCGTCGCCCAGGAAGGTGACACCAAGATCCGACAGATGCTTGTGGGTGAATTCCCGCATGGTCATGAAGTCGGCGAGGATCTGGGTCGGATGCGACTGGTCGGTCAGACCGTTGTAGACGGGCACCCCCGCGTAACGCGCCAGTTCCTCGGCGATCGACTGGCCGAAGCCCCGGTATTCGATGGCGTCATAGACCCGGCCCAGCACCCGGGCCGTGTCCTTCATCGATTCCTTGTGGCCGATCTGCGAGCCGGACGGGCCGAGATAGGTCACATGGGCGCCCTGGTCATAGGCCGCGACCTCGAAGCCGGTGCGGGTGCGGGTCGAGTCCTTCTCGAAGATCAGGGCGATGTTCTTGCGGGTCAGGCGCGGCACTTCGAAGCCGCCATATTTCGCCGCCTTCAGCTCCTGCGCCAGGCGCAGCAGGAAGCGGATTTCATCGGGCGAGAAGTCGCTGAGGGTCAGGACGCTGCGGCCGCGCAGGTTGATCGGCATGGGATATCCTCTTGTGTCAGGCGGGGTCGCGCAGGATCGGGCAGGTCATGCAATGGCCGCCGCCGCGCCCCCGGCCCAGTTCCGAGCCTTCGATGGTGATGACCTCGACGCCGGCGCGGCGCAGCAGGGTGTTGGTATAGACGTTGCGGTCGTAGGCGACGACGACGCCGGGGGCGAGGGCGACGACGTTATTGCCGTCGTCCCATTGCTCCCGCTCCGCCTCGAAGGCATCGCCGCCGGTGTTGACCACCTGCAGGTGCTTGATGCCCAGGGCCTCGGCGACCACGGTCAGGAAAGGCCTCGTCTCCTCGTGGACGGCGATGCCCGATGGCCCCGCGCCCGCCTCGATCACGAAGGGACGGATGCGGTCGACCACCGATGGGAACTGGGTCACCTTGTCCCGGTCGCAGAAGGTGAAGACCGTGTCGAGATGCATGAAGCTGCGGTCGCGCGGCATCAGGGCGGCGATCACCTTGGCCGCGCCGCCCGAATTCAGCAGGCGGGAGGCAAGGCCGGCGACTGCCTGCGGTGTCGTCCGTTCACCCATGCCGATCAGCACGACGCCATTGCCGACCGGCATGACGTCGCCGCCCTCGATGGTCGACAATCCGGGATCGCCATCGACGACATCGCGCCAGATCTCGAAGCCCGCATCCTTGAAGCGGGGATGGAAGCGATAGATGGCGGCGACATTGGCAGCCTCCGGCCGGCGCGCCGGCCAGAAGGGGCTAGCGACCGCCGCGCCGCCATAGACCCAGAAGGAACTGTCCCGCGTGAACAGCTGGTTGGGCAGCGGCGCCAGGACGAAATCCTTCGGCTCCATCGCATTGGCCGTCAGGCCGGTGGGCAGGAAGGGCAATTCGCCCCGGGCGATGCCGCCCACCAGCACGGCGGAAAGCTGGGCGGCCGGCATTTCGTCCAGCCAGCCGCGCAATTCATCCGCGAAATCCGGCCCGACGATGGTCGGCGACAGGCGCCGGTCCAGCAGCCAGTCCCGGGCTTCCCTGTCCTCCATGGTCTTCGCCAGCAATTCGCCAAAGACATGGACGGTTACATCCCGCTCGCGCATGGCGTCGACGAAGGCATCGTGTTCCTGCCTCGCCTTCTTCACCCACAGCACGTCGTCGAACAGCAGGGCGTGGCAATTGTCGGGCGTCAGGCGGCGCAGCGACAGGTCGGGCCGGTGCACGATCACTTCGCGCAGGCGGCCGATCTCGGAGTGGACACCGAGTTGCATGATGCGATCTCCTTCGCCGGGGGTCAGAGCGGGCTGATGTCGCCGTGCCAGATCAGATAGGCGGCGGCGACGCCGGCGACCACGAGACCGACGGCGATCAGCGCTTCGACCGGGGTGAAGGCGCGTCCGCCCTGTTCCTGGCGGGCCTTCATGTAGATCAGGATGCCCGGGGCGTAGAGCATGGCGCACATGAAGATATAGGTCGGTCCGGCGGCATAGATCAGCCACAGGCCATAGACCGTGGCCAGCAGCCCGACGAAAAGGGCCCCCATCCGCGACTCGCCCGGCCGGTAGCTTTCGCCGGTCAGCGCCAGCTTGGCGGCGAAGGCGCCCGAGAAGACATAGGGCACCAGGATCGCCGAAGAGGCGATGTAGAACAGGGCCTGATAGGTGCTCTGCGCGAAGAGCGTGACGATCAGGAACAGCTGGACGAAACCATTGGTGACCCAGAGCGAGTTGGCGGGCACGCCCTTGCTGTTCTCGCCGGCGAAGAAGCGCGGCATGGTGCCGTCCCTGGCCGCCGCATAGGGGATTTCCGCCGCCAGCATGGTCCAGGCGAGGAAGGCGCCGAGAACCGAGACGACGACCGCGAGATTGATCACCACCGCGCCCCACGGCCCGACCACATGTTCGAGGACGCCGGCCATGGACGGGTTCTTCAGGCCCGCCAGTTCCGGCTGGGTCATGATGCCGAGCGAGAGCAGCGAGACGAGGGCATAGAGGGCGAGACAAGTCAGGAAGCCGATGACCGTCGCCCGGCCGATATCGGCGCGGCGCTCGGCCCGGCCGGATTCGACGCTGGCGCCTTCGATACCGATGAAGACCCAGAGGGTGACCAGCATCGTGCTCTTCACCTGGGTCATCACCGAACCGAGGTCGGTATTGGTCGCGCCCGACAGGTCGAGGTTGAAGGTATCCATCTTGAAGGCGACGACGGCGACCGCGACGAACAGCACGATCGGCGCGATCTTGGCGACCGTCGTGATCAGATTGACCACCGCCGCCTGGCGCACGCCGCCCAGGATGAGAAAATGAATGGCCCACAGCACGACCGAGGCGCCGACCACCGCCTGCCAGCTATTGCCGTCGCCGAAGACCGGCACGAAATAGGCGAGCGCCGAGAACAGCACGACGGCATAGGAAACATTGCCGATCCAGGCCGACAGCCAGTACCCCCAGGCGCTGTTGAAGCCAAGGAAATCGCCGAAGCCAGCGCGGGCATAGGCATAGGGACCGGCATCGAGTTCCGGCCGTCGGGTGGACAGGGCGCGATAGACGAGGACCAGCGCCAGCATCCCGACGGCGGTGATGCCCCAGCCGATCATGATCGCCAGCGGCCCGGCGCCATTGGCCATGTTCTGCGGCAGGCTGAAGACACCCGCGCCGACCATCGAGCCGACGACGATGGCGGACAGCATGCCGAGATGAAGTTTCTTCGTGTCGGCCGAGCGCAAGTCGGCCGCGTGCGTGGTCACCGTCATGACGCGGTTCCTCTTCTTCTTGTTTCCAACCGTGTGGTTGGCTGCCCGAGGATTGCAAAGAGTGGGCACCCGTTCCTTGAGCGAAGTCAAGCCGGGTTCATTTGCCCCCGCGAACGGGGGAAAGATGGCGATCACATCATGATGATGACAAAGGAGAAGCAGACCGGAGCGCTACGCGCCCCCCCGAAGGTCGGCAGGATTGACCAAACCATCCGACTTTCAGGGCGCGGAGGGCTGATTGCCGCGCTTGAGTTCAGCCTCATAGGCCGCGAGATCCGAAGCCGTGAAACAGCAAAAGATGACCTGGTCCAAGATCGACATTCTGGCTACGGCTTCCCTGACCGTCCGTACCGCGACTTCCGAGGCGAGCCCGATCGGATAGCCGAAAATGCCGGTGCTGATACTTGGAAAGGCGATCGTCCTGATTTCATGACGATCCGCTATTTCAAGCGACCGGCGATAGCAGGATGCGAGAAGATCCGGCTCGCCGTTCATGCCGCCGCGCCAAACTGGCCCCACGGTGTGAATGATGAATGTCGCCGACAGGCGATACCCCCGGGTCAGCTTGGCATCACCGGTCTTACAACCACCGAGCAGCCGACACTCGTGCACAAGATCCGGCCCGGCGGCGCGATGGATCGCCCCGTCAACGCCGCCACCCCCGAGAAGCGACGAATTGGCCGCATTGACGATCGCATCGATCTTCAGCGTGGTGATGTCCGCCTTCACGGCGATGAGACTGGCGTTGGCCATATGAGGTCTTCGCGACAAGGCGAAACAGACGAGGTGCTAGGCCCGCGCCTTGGCCGCCGCTTCGTCGCCCAGCGCCGCCAGCACTTCGGCGACGATGTGGCGGGCGTTCAGGCCGGCGGTGTCATACATGGCATTCGGGCTGTCCTGATCGATGAAGATATCGGGCAGGACCATCGGCCGGACTTTCAGCCCGCGATCGAGCAGGGCGTTCCGGGCGAGGAAATGCAGCACGAAGCTGGAGAAGCCGCCGACCGAGCCTTCCTCGATGGTGACCAGCACCTCGTGCTCGCGGGCGAGACGGCGGATCAGGTCTTCGTCGAGGGGCTTGGCGAAACGGGCGTCGGCGACGGTCGCCGAAATGCCGCGCGCGGCCAGCGTGTCGGCCGCCTTCAGCACCTCGCCGAGGCGGGTGCCGAGGGAGAGGATGGCGACCCGGCTGCCCTCGCGGACGATGCGGCCCCGGCCGACCTCGAGCGGCTGGAGATCGGCGGGAATGTCGATGCCGACCCCTTCGCCCCGGGGAAAGCGGAAAGCGGAAGGCGCGTCGTCGATCGCGGCGGAAGTCGCGACCATGCGCGCCAGTTCCGCCTCGTCCGAGGGCGCCATGATCACGAAATGGGGCAGGCAGCCGAGATAGGCGAGATCGAAGGAGCCGGCATGGGTCGGCCCGTCGGCGCCGACGAGGCCCGCCCGGTCGATGGCGAAGCGCACCGGCAGTTTCTGGATGGCGACGTCATGCACCACCTGGTCGTAGCCGCGCTGCAGGAAGGTGGAATAGAGCGCGCAGACCGGCTTCAACCCTTCGGTCGCCATGCCGGCGGCGAAGGTCACCGCGTGCTGCTCGGCGATGCCGACATCGAAGCAGCGCTTGGGGAAACGCTCGCCGAAACGGTCGAGGCCGGTGCCGGAGGGCATGGCGCCCGTTATGGCGACGATCTTTTCGTCCTTCTCGGCGAGATGGATCAGGGCGTCGGAAAAGACGCGGGTATATTGGGGCGCGTTCGGCTTGGCCTTCACCTGGGCGCCGGTCGCGACATCGAAGCGGACGACGCCATGGTACTTGTCGGCGGCGGCTTCGGCGGGCGGATAGCCCTTGCCCTTCTGGGTGATGACATGGACGAGGATCGGGCCATTGCCGGCATCCCGCGCGTTGCGCAGCACGGGCAGCAGATGCTCGAGATTATGGCCGTCGATCGGGCCGACGTAATAGAAGCCCAGTTCCTCGAACAGGGTGCCGCCGCCCGAGGCCATGCCCCGGGCATATTCCTCGGCGCGCTTCGCCGTGCGCTCGAAGCTCTTGGGGAAGCGCTGCATCATCTGCTTGGCCAGATGACGGAAATTGACATAGGAGCGGGATGACATCAGCCGCGCCAGATAGGCGCTCATGGCGCCGACCGGCGGCGCGATCGACATGTCGTTGTCGTTCAGGATGACGATCAGCCGGCTGTCCATCGAGCCGGCGTTGTTCATCGCCTCATAGGCCATGCCGGCCGACATGGCGCCGTCGCCGATCACGGCGATCACATGATTGTCACCGCCCTGAAGATCGCGCGCCACCGCCATGCCGAGGCCGGCCGAGATCGAGGTCGAGGAATGGGCGGCGCCGAAGGGATCGTACTCGCTTTCCGCCCGCTTGGTGAAGCCCGACAGGCCGCCGCCCTGGCGCAGGGTGCGGATGCGGTCGCGGCGATGAGTCAGGATCTTGTGCGGATAGGCCTGGTGGCCGACATCCCAGATCAGCCGGTCGCGCGGGGTCTCGAAGACATAATGGAGGGCGACGGTCAGCTCGATCACGCCGAGGCCGGCACCGAGATGGCCGCCGGTGATGGAGACGGCGTCGATCGTCTCGGCGCGCAATTCGGCCGCCAGCTGAGGCAGATCCTCCTCGGCCAGCTTGCGCAGGTCCTCCGGCCCGGAAACCTGGTCCAGGAGAGGGGTGAGCGGCGGACTGATTGACACCGTGTTCATGTCCTCAAAGCGACCGGATCAGGATTTGCGGTCGACGACGAAACGCGCCAGCGCGGCCAGCCGGTCGGCCCGCTTGCCGAACATGCCGACGTGGTTCACCGCCTGTTCGGCCAGGCGTTCGGCCTGGGCCCGCGCCCGTTCCACCCCGAGGATGGAGACGAACGTGGCCTTGCCCCGGGCGGCGTCCTTGGCCACGGCCTTGCCGGTATTTTCCACCCGGCCCTCGACGTCCAGAAGATCGTCGGTGATCTGGAAGGCGAGGCCGAGGTCATGGGCATAGGCGCGCAGGGAGGTGCGGGCCTCCGGGCTGGCGCGGCCGAGCACGGCGCCCATTTCGGCGGCGGCCTGAATGAGGGCGCCCGTCTTCATCTTCTGCATCCGCGTGACCTGGCCAAGGTCGAAATCGGCCCCCGGGCTCTCGGCGGCAAGGTCGAGAACCTGTCCGCCCACCATGCCATGGGGGCCGGAGGCCTGGGCGAGAATCGCCACCAATTCGAGGCGGACGCGCGGATCGTCGTGAGTCTCGGGCCCGGCCAGCACGTCGAAGGCATAGGTCAGCAGGGCATCGCCGGCGAGCACGGCGGTCGCCTCGTCGAATGCCCTGTGCACCGTCGGCTTGCCACGGCGCAGATCGTCGTCGTCCATCGCCGGCAGATCGTCATGGACGAGGCTGTAGCAATGCACGCATTCGAGGGCGGCGGCGGCCCGCAGGGCGCAGGAGCGCTTCACGTCGAAAATGCCGGCCGCCTCCAGCGTCAGGAACGGACGCAGCCGCTTGCCACCCGACAGCGTCGCGTAACGCATGGCTTCGAGGAGACGGGCTTCCGGCCCGATGATCGGCGGCAGCAGGCGCTCCAGGGTCTTTTCGATATCGCTCGCGGCTTCGGCCAGGGCGGGCGACAGGATGTCTTCGGTCATCACGGGATCAGCCGGCATCGAAAGCCTTCGTCGCAAATTCGCCGTCGGGTCCGGCCATGATCGCCTCGACCCTTGCCTTGGCCTGGGCCAGTTTCGCTTCGCAGTGCCGCTTGAGCAGGGCGCCCCGGCCATAGGTCTCGATCGAGGCCTCGAGATCGACCCTGCCGTCCTCGAGCTGGCGCACGATCGCTTCCAACTCGCGCAGCGCCGCCTCGAAACTGAGGCCGGCGATGTCGGCGGGAAGGGCGTCGGCGGGCGGGGCGTCTTTGGGCGGCATCTGGGGTTCGGCAGGCATCATCGCCCTCGGTTGACCTACGGCACGGGCGGAGATCGGGCACCGCCTTATCGATGTCCTAACCGCCTTGGGCGGGTCTGACAAGCCGGAACAGGTCCGCCATGCTCCCGGGGGCGGGCGGAATCGTCGCGCCGCCCGCGCCCCTGGTCCCACGGCCTCCTCCTTCCCGCCCCGCCCCCGCCGTGCTAGGCAGAGACGAGAGGAGCGCGAGGCATGAAGCGTCAGCCAGCGACGGAAAGACGGAACGGCCAGGCCTTGCGCGCGCGCATCGCCCTGCTGGCGGCTGTCCTCCTGTTCCTTCAGCCGCTGACCACGGCGCTCGCCGCCGATACGCCGCTGGGTCGTCTGGCCGCCCTGATGGGGCCGCTGTGCTCGACCCAGATCCCCGGCACCGGCGGTGCCCCGGCCAAGGCCCCGCCCGGTGGTCCGGGCAGCGGTGGCTGCTGCCTGCCGGGA
>NZ_JBAQRT010000090.1:0-1886 GCF_049306435.1 Zavarzinia sp. | reverse complement strand
GTTATAGAATTTGGTGACGGACGACGACGGATTGCCCTTGAAACTGTGCCGGGGCGGCGCAGGCACGCCCAACACCCAGACATCGGTATCCGGATATTCCTCGTGAAACTTGTCGAGGATCATGGCGACATAGGTCGCCGAAGGCCCCGCCCCCGTGCCGTTACCGACATCGTTCCACACGAGTTCGAGGATGACGAGCAGGTTGCTCCCGGTTTCATTGACACCGGACACGATGGTGCCATCGTCGAAGCCGTTGCTCTCCACGTAATACTTCAGCGACATCTGGCTGTTCAGCGGCCCCCATGGCGTCCCGCCCGGGTCCCAGAAGGCGTTGCTCTTGCCATCCGCCCCGACGACATCCGTCCGCTGCAAGTAACTGATGGGGTGCCACCCGCCCCGCCCCTCGTGCTTGACGGCCCCGGCGCCGCGCGTGCCCCGGAAATAGATATTGCCAAGGCCGAGTGGCGCCCGGATATCCGCCGCCACGACAGGCCCCCATTCGGCGCCGGTATCGATCGCGGGCAAGGCGGCATTGGTCGAAAGCGCCTGATCGCCGACACCGATCAGCTGCCGCGAGAATTCGTTTACCCAGGTGCCGTCGCCGTCGACGGCATCACCGTCGCCGGGCGTCAGCTGCGAAGTGAAACTCGTCCCGATCACGATCACATTCATGGCCTGGGCGGGCGACACGACGGTGGCCGGGTCGATCAGCCGCAGCGGAAATTCGGGCAGGTCGACGAAGCCGGAACCGGCAGTTACCCGGCACTTGATCGTCGCATCCCCATCGACGGTCTTGACGATCCGCAAAGTCTCGTCGCCCGCGAAGCGATCAAAATCCCCCGATCCCGGCGCCCAGCCGACCGTGACGGCGCGATCGCCGACGATGCCTCGGGCGAACAGATGGACGGCGGCGGTGTTGGCGTCGGGGCTGAGACGGCCATAAGCCGCATCGGGCGCGAGATACACGGCATCGACGCCGCCCCCCTCCTGAAGGATCTGTGCCGAGCGCGTGGACAACAGCGAGAACGGACTGTAATCATTGCGATAGCAGCCGCGAATGGTCGCCACGCCCGCGGGGATCACGACGCGGCGGTTCAGGAAGTGTTCGTTCGCGGCGGGCTGGAGCAGATTGCCCGACCAGGCCCCGCCCGCGCCATAGCCGGCGACGCAGGCCGCGAGGGAGCTTGACCACTGGCCGGTATAATAAAAAACCTGCCCCTCGACCACGGGAATGTAATCCGTGGTGCGCCAGTATTCATGCCCCGCCTGAGTCGTGCCGCCCGTCAAATTGAGACGCTTCGCCTCGACGAGGGCGGGGGCGAAATAGTCGACGATGGCGCCCGTCGAGACCATGTCCATCACGCGGTCCAGCCCGTCGCCCGGATTGATCAGATAGACGGCCCCCGTCGATGTACCCTCGAACGTCACATGGACATAGGTCGCGGCGGGGAAGTGATCCGCGATCCGCACGGTCTGCCCGATCGCCACCGGGTTGTAATAGCCGAGATAGCCGGCCTCGCCATAGAAAGCAATCTGGCACTGGGTCGTATCGGTCGGCGAGATCAGGCCGCCGCCCAGGGCGATGTAACTCGACGCGGTCACCGACAGGGCTCCGGTCATTTTGAAGGAGCCCCCCGAATTGGCGAAGGCGCCCGTCACCTTGTTGACATAGCGGTCCGAAAGGATGCCCGCGCTGTCGCTCGGCACGCCATAGAGGCTGAAGGTCATGTCGCGCAGGGTCTCGACCGCCGCCGGCTCATAGATATAGGCCGAGACATTGGAAAGCCCGCACAGCCGCGCATAGCGCGTCCCGTCCGGGGACTCCGCCATGTCGAAGATCGTCACCAACCCGCCCCCGGTCCAGGCCGTGCCCAGCAGGGCGCGGG
>NZ_JBAQRT010000089.1:0-6737 GCF_049306435.1 Zavarzinia sp. | reverse complement strand
GATTCCTCGCCGCGCGGGCCGGGGAATTGCCGGTCGATCAGCGGGACGGCCTCGCGGCGGAGACCCTGGCCGTGCTCGATCATGGCGAATTCGGCGCCGTCTTCGGCCCCGGCAGCCGGCCGGAGGTGCCGATCGCCGCGCTGCTCGGCACGACCTCGGTGCTCGGCCAGATCGACCGGCTGGTGGTCTTGCCGGACAAGGTGCTGATCGTCGATTTCAAGACCGACCGGCCGTCGCCGAGCGACTGGCGCATGGTCGCGTCCGGCTACCTGCGCCAGCTCGCGCTCTACCGCGCGGCGGTTTCCCGCCTGTTTCCGGGCAAGCCGGTCGAGGCGGCGCTGCTCTGGACCGAGACGCCGCGCCTGATGCCCATTCCGGGGGCGATTCTCGATGCAAGCCTTGCAGACCTGCCCGGCGTCGCCCCTCCAGTTGACGCTTCCCCTCGGCCTTCCTAGATTTGTTGACCGAACACAAGTGATGTCGCAGGGTTCGCCCCTCGATCAGGAAAGGTGCTTCAAGCCATGGCCACCAAGAAGGTGACGGACATTTCATTCGCGACCGACGTGCTGGGCGCGCCCGGCCCCGTCGTCGTCGACTTCTGGGCCGAGTGGTGCGGCCCCTGCAAGCAGATCGGCCCCAGCCTCGAGGAAATCTCCGAGGAACTCGGCCAGCAGGTCACGATCACCAAGATCAATATCGATGAAAACCCGAACACCCCGGCCCGCTACGGCGTGCGCGGCATCCCGACCCTGATGCTGTTCCGCGACGGCAAGGTCGCCGCGACCAAGGTCGGCGCCCTGCCCAAGGGCAAGATCGTCGAATGGATCAACAATTCGATCTGATCGACCTTCCGTCGGTGAATCAGGCCCCGGTGCAGCCGCGCCGGGGCCATTCATTTGACGGCGGCGTTCTTCGTTGCTAAGAACGCTCTCCGGCTCTGAGCGGGCGTAGTTCAGAGGTAGAACATCAGCTTCCCAAGCTGAGTGTCGTGGGTTCGATTCCCATCGCCCGCTCCAAGACTTAGGTCACTTATCCCCAGGCGGTTTTTCCGACTGTTTTTCTGGGGGCGTTCTGGCGGCGTTCGCGTCGAGCCGCCTGATGCGGTCGAGGAGGATCTCGTCGCGCTTCACGTAGCGGTCGATCAGCCTCTCGACCTGGTCTTCGGACCAGGCCAGAATCTCGGCGATTTCGCGGATGGTGATGCCCCCGACATAGAGCCGCGTGGCGGCGGTCCCCCGGAGGTCGTGGAAGTGCAGCTTGAGGCCGGCGCGCTTCATCGCCTTCTGCCAGCTCGATGTGAAGCCACTGCGCCATGGCATTCCGTCCGTGTTCGTCAGCACGGTGGTCGCGCGCTTCGGGATCGCCGCCAGAAGCTCCCGAAGCTCGCCGTGCAGGGGGATCAGCGCGGCTCGCTTGCCCCGGCTCTTGCCGGTTCGGATTTCGATCGCCAGCGGCGCGACATGCGACCATGACAATTTCAGCAGATCGGAGAGGCGCAGGCCGGTCAGGGCGCCCAGCCGCGCGGCCTGATAGATCTCGGGTGAGGATACCGCCTTCAGTCGCTCGAAGTCCGATGCCGTCCATATGATCTCGGAACGATCGACCTCGTAAATCTGGCTGATACCCTTGCAGGGATTGACCAGGATCAGTCCCTTGCCGGCGGCGAAGGTCATCAGGCGAGACAGGACCTGTATCCCCATGTCGGCTGCCCGCGGCGTCTGGGCCCATTCATCGCGCCAATCGGTGATTTCGGGCCGGATGGCCGCGCGGTCGAATTGCTTGATCGACAGAATTCCGAAGCGGTCATTGATCCTGCCCAGCCAGCGGTCCCATTCGATCTTGGTCCGGGGCGCAAGCCTGTCCCAATCCCGGCTGCACTTATAGCTGACGATCAGGTCGGATATGCGCCGGCCGTCCGTCTTGCGGCGGGTGGACAGGGCCGCCTCCAGCTCGGTGACGAATTCATCGGTTCCGGGTGGGGCGTGCAGGCGCGGCGCCCCTTTGCCCTTCCATGCGTAATAATAGGTCTTGCCGCGCGCGACGACCTTGTAGACCGATTTGAGGTCAACCTTTACCAAGGCGCCGCTTCCATTCCGCCAGCTCATTATCGAGTTCACGATCCTCGCCGCCGGCCGCGCCAAAGGCAACGCCCATGCGTTCGTCAAGGGTCCGGTCGAGGGCGAATCGGTCCCACGTCTTCCGCCGGCCACGATCGAGCGGCTGGGGCCATTGCCCGGCGGCAACTTCTCGGGTGAAGGTGCCGACCGATACCCCGAGATAGGCGGCGGCCTGATCGCGCGAGAGCATCCTCGGCCAGTCGGGCAGCCGCCCGATGTCTTCGACGCGGGCGACCATCAGCGCGCTTTCTCGTCGGTCTGGATTCCGTCCAGACGCTTGATCAGCACGGCGGTCACGCGCCCTTGTGCGAGCATAAGGCCGGCGATTTGCAGAGCGGTGCGCGCGGGATTGTGGGAGAGCGATTCCCAACGGCCTGTGTCCTGAGCGACCTGTCTCACGTAGTTGAGGTCATCGATCATACAGATGATCTCCATCGATCCGGGCGGGGCCTGCCTCGCGCGATAATCCTTCTCCATGGGATCAGCCCTCCGGATAGGTGGGTTGCAGGGAAAGCGCGACGCGGAGGCCCATCCAGTTCAGGTAAAAGAACGCGGTGTCCTCGCCCCAAAGCTCGGGGTTTCCGTGAACGGGGCCTGTCATCAGTCCACGCTCGACCAGGCGAACCAGCGTCGGATTTCCGGCATGGGTGCAGTAATGGTCTCGATAGCCGGCGTTCGCGCCGGTTCCGCCATAAGCGTGGATAAGGGCGCGCTTCTCTTGCCAGGTCAGGTCGGCGACCACAGGATGTTCCGGCGGCAAAACGGTATCGTAGCGTGGCGCCCGATGGACGCGGACGGCGGCGAATGCCTTGCCGGTATCGGTCTCGAACCATCCGCAATCCTGCAGGCGTGAGACGATCAACCACCGCGCCTTGGAAGCGGTGGGCGCGAAGACGATCTCGTCATAGGGCGCATCGAATGTGCAGGTGTTCGGCATCGTCGCGCGGTAAGCCTTGCGGATGCGGTCAGCCATGATCAAAGCCCTCCCATCGCGGGCTGGTCGACAGACAGGGCGGTCAGGACGGGGCGGACCCATATCGGGGTGCTGCCCAGGGCGAAGGTGACGCCGTTGCGGGCGAGTAGAAGGCACTGCGCCATGGCGGAGGCGATGGCTTCGGCGGCGGCGGGCGGGACGGCATTGCCGATCCTCTCCCGCCATGCCGAGTCCGACAGGCCGTCGAGTTCCAGCCATTCCTCGGGGTCGACCAGCGATTGGAGCGCGGCGAGTTCCAGCGTCGTGAAGGGGCGATGCCATGTCCCATCAAGGGCGCAGATCACGGCGACGAGGTTATTGTTCGCGGCGGGCAGGGCTTCGACCGCCTCGCCCTCCGCCGCCTCGTCCTCCGTCGGCCGGGGATCGGCGACCGACCACGGGCCGTTGTTGTTCTTCGGGTGGCCGGAGACGGCGTTGCTCGTGCCATCCCATGGCTGCACGCCATAGTGCCCGCCGCTGACGTAATGGCCGCGATCGAGGCGGAGGCCGGCCGGGCGGGGATCGGCGACGCAAAGGGCGCCGCTGGCCACGCGGTTGGAGCCTGTCGCGGTCTTGCTCGGTTGGCCCCATTGCTGGACGCTCAGCTTGCTGCGGTGGGCGCTGTCCGGCCAGCCCGTGCGCGGATCGGCGAGAGCGAAGGCGCCCTGGCCCGTGGTCGATCCGGCGATTACCGTGCCGGCGGGTTCGTCCATGCCGGTGACCCGGTACTTGCCCCGACCTTCCCGCCCCGTGGTGTTGCGCGGATCGTCGACCGTGCCGGAACCTTCCGCGCGCTCGACGATGCGATAGGTATGGCGGATCTCGCGCGGGTCGGCGACGGCATGGGGGCCGCCGCCGACGAGCATCTTGCTCGTGACGACGCCCGAGGTGTCGCCCCAGCGGCGGACGCCATGCTGCACCGATCGGGGGTGGCCGTCGATCCGCGGATCGGCCAGGGCGAAGGCGCCATTGGTCGGGCCGCAGCGGCTGGCCACCGTGCCGCTGGTGTCTTCCCACCGTCGCACCCCGAGGTGTCCGGCATGGCGCGGGCCTTCGGGCATGATGCCGAAATCGGCCAGCATCCCGTCCTCGACCCGAAGGCGATTGAGCGATCGCCAGTCGGCCCCGGCCTCGACGAAGGCGAGACGCACCCAGGTCTGCCACTGCAGGGCCGGCATCCGGTGCAGCGGCCCGCCCTGACCCGATCCGGGCATCGGCAGGTGTTCCAGCACGTCGCCGATCGCCCGCAGGGGGCGAAGGGGTGGCTCGTATAGGAAGGCCGGCACGGTGTCCATGCGGCGCGCCACCATCAGAAATCGCTTGCGCGACTGCGCCAATCCACCAAGGCGTCCGCAGTCGTGTGTGGTCTCGGCGACCGCGTAACCATGGGCGCGCCACAGGGCGATGATGCGATCGAGCAGGGCGCGTCCGCGCGATGCGATGCGGGGCACGTTCTCGAACACAATCAGGTCGGGCGGATCATCCGGCCATGCCTCGACGATCTGTCGGGCGCCGCGCAACGTGAGTTCGTTCAACGCCTGGTATTTTCTCGTCTTGCTGATCGATTCGGCCAGCAGGCCCGAGAAACCCTTGCAGGGCGCCGACAGGAAGACGACGTGGGGCCTCTCCCACCCCGCGGCGCGCTGGATGTCGACGGCGGTCGCCTCCCGCCAGTCGGGCGGCGGCTCGTGTCCGTGGAAGGCGATATACTGATCGCGTGAGAACAGGTCCATCACCGTGCCGGGCGTGCCGGTCAGGCGCGTGAAATCCCGGATCGCGGCGGGGTCGCTGTCGATGCCGCCGATGCTGCGGAAGCGGGCTTCGCTGGCGCCGACGCGGGCGTGACCGCGCTGAAAGCCGAGAATGCCCGCGCCGATGCCGCAGAAGAACGAGAAGACGCGGAATTTAATGCGTTCCATGTCATGCCTCATTCAGCGCGGTTCTGATCATAGCGCGCCAAATATCTCGCGGGCCGACGTCATCATCATCAATCCAGCCTGCGTTGATCATATCTTGCGTCGGCTCTCGTATCGCATCGACCGTGGCGCGGGCGACCCGGTGCCAGAGGTCGTCCGGGACCTCGGGGCTCCATGCCTTGGTGAATTCCGCCTTGGCGGCGGCGGCGGCGCGGTCCAGCGCGCTGTCTGGGATGGTATTGGGATCGGCGCCGGTCATCGCCGCGCTCCCTTCTCGATGGTGGCGAGGTGGGCGCCGGAATCGCTGAAATGGGTGAGGTTCCTGGCGGCGCGGGCGGCGGCGGGGTCGTCGCCCTGGTCGATCGCGCGGCGCAGTTCGATCAGAGCGGCGAAATAGGCGCGGGCGATGCTTGCCCAGACCGCGTCCGTCGCTTCGACGCGCACGGTGATGGTGACGGGATCGGTCATTTTGTTTCCTTCCATTCGCCGTCAAGCCGGAACCGGGCTGAGGCGTCGAGCGCGCGGTCGAGAATGATCACGGCGGTGGCATGAGTGCCGTCGGGCGCCGAGGCGTGGGTGACGACCAGCCCGACCTCATGCCCGCGGCTGGCGGCGGGCAGGCGGTCGTCGGGCGTCCATGCCGGGGCCTCGGTGTCGATGATCTCGGTGCCGAGGCCTTCGTCGTCCTCGCCGTCGTCCTGGTCATCCGGGCGGGTCGGGGCGCCCGCTTCGGGCCTGATGATCGTGGTCAGGCTGGCCGGGCCGGCGGGATCGCGCGGGGTTTCGGCGGGGCCGGCGATTTCGGGAGCCTTGGGCGCGGGCGGGGGTGTCCAGCCTGGGGGCTGCTCCTCCGCTTCCTCGCCCGTGGGGCCGGCCATTTCGCTGGTCAGGGCTTCCAGGGCAGCGCGGGTCTCCTTCTCGGTCCAGCCGATCAGGGAGGGGTGACGGCCGATGAACTGGATCTGGATATCCGGGCCGAAGTGTTGCAGCGTCTCGGCGTGGGCGAGGGTCAGGTGACCCTCGCGAAACATGTCGCGGACCCAATCGCACAGGCGGCGGGTCAGGGCCATGCGGGATTGCACGAGGCGCTGGGTCAGACCGATGCGGCTGGCGATGTCGGCGGTCGAAAGGCCGGCGGAGACGAGGCGACCGAAGGCCTCGCCCTCGTCGAGGGGGTGCATGTCGGCCCGGGCCAGATTGGCGGCGAGCTGGCGGATCAGGATATCCGTCTCGTCCGCCGGGGTGGTGATCACCACGGGGATCGGTGTATCTTCGGTAACCTTAAAGATATCGCCTTCTTCGGCCCCGCCGTCCAGCCAGCGCAGGGCCGCGAGGCGGCGGTGGCCATCGACCACCATGTAATCGCCGGGCATCGCCAGCGGCCGAACGATCAGCGGGACCAGCAGGCCTGCCGTGGCGATGGACTGCGCGAGTTCCTGCAAGTCGGCATCGTGAGCGGTCTGGCGCGGGTTGTTCGGGTCCTCGATTAGGTGATCGAGCGGCACTGTCGTGATGCCCTGGGTGCCGGCCATGTCGAGCAGGGTGGCGAGGTCGATGCCCAGCGCCGCCGCGAGGCGCCGCAGCTCGTCGAGACCCATGGTCGCGTTTTTCGCGGAAAGAAAGCGGGACAGGCTGCCGTTGTCGATATCGGCGGCGGCCGCGAGCTGGCGCAGCGAAAGGGCGGCGGCGACTTGCGCCGCCGCGATGCGGGCGCGGATGGCGGCCCAATCC
>NZ_JBAQRT010000088.1:0-3135 GCF_049306435.1 Zavarzinia sp. | reverse complement strand
CCGCCACCCACGTCGCCGAAGCCGTCGCGGCCGTTGAGCGCGCCACCCACCAGGCTGATCTGCCGGATGCCGAAGCCAGAGCCCGCCGAGAACAGGAAGTTCGGCCGGTTCAGGTGACGGTGCATGTCGATCAGGGTCGGTTCCGACTGCTGCTTGGTGCGGTCAGTGGTCAGCAGGTTGGTGCTCGAATTCAGGTAGAAGCGCAGACCGGCCAGGCCCATGGCGCCCTGCTGGTCAAAGATACCGGTGGCATAGAGCACCATGCCCGGGATGTCGGTCAGCAGCGCTTCGACCTGGACGTCGCCGCCCAGCTCATTGCCGCGTGAGTAGCTGACGCCGCCGCCGAGACGGAGGTTCGGGTTGGCATAGACCGACAGGCCGGCACGGCCGTAGAGGCCTTCGATGGCGTCGCCCGTCTCGTAGCCGACCATGCCTTCGAGGGTGACATTGTCGAGATAATATTCGGCGATCGCCGCGACGCCGTATTGCGCCACGCTGTCGACATAGACGCCGCCGGCGGCGACGCCGATCAGGAACTTCTGCGGGTCACGGTAGAACAGCTGGGCGGCGCCGCCGGCAAAGCCGATCTCGTCCGCAGTCACGCCGGCGACGCCGTCGACCTGCAGGCCGAGCTGATCGCCCAGCGGAATGGTCAGGCTGGGTGCACCGCCATAGGTGCCACCGTTCTCGTCCGCGCCACCGAAGAAGTCGAGGCGGAAATTGGATTCGGCGACCGCGCGGTTGCCGAGGCCAAACTGGTCGCTCGAAACAGGAACCGCGTCCTGTGCTTCTGCTGCCGGACTGGCTGAGAGAAAGACCGAAACGAGCAGCGCTCCATGACCGACGGACACCAAGAGCCTGCGCCAGGCAGTGATTGATTTTCCGTGTTTCGATTTTGCAGTCATTTTAGACCCCCTTACGCCCCACTGCGGCAGGAACTTTGTCGACCGACCGATAAACATTCATGTTGGCAACAATATAACCCGGTATGATTTATTGTCACTTGGTTTGCACTGGTGCCGCCAGCCAATTTGAACCGCGCCGGGGTTGTCGGAGGCGAGTTGATTTGAGTCACGCCGCCCACGCCTCTGGTCTGGTTCCCGCGCCTTCTCCATGGCGCTCGCGGATCCAGTCGCAACGGGCGAGCTTGAGGAGGAGCCCGCCACGCGAGGCCATGGACGACACGGAAGTCGGTATCCTCGACATGGGCATCGTGGCGAAGCCAGGCGGCGCGGACGCGCGCTTCGAAGCGCTTCTGGCGACACAGCGTCAGTTCGCGTTCAAGCGGCCGGGCGACGGGCGCCACTACTTATTTCATCAGCGCTCGCCAGGCGAACCAGACGAGGAAAAGGCCGATGACGGTCACCACATAGCCGGGGCCCGTGTCGATGAAGAACAGGACTTCGTCGAGGATGGCCCCTGGGCTGCTGTTCGACAGTGTGTTCAGGAAGTGCATCGCTCTATTCCCCTCCCCCCCGCCAGGGCAGGGGCTTGACGACCGATAAATATTCATATTGGCGGCAACATACACCAAAATGATTATTTGTCACCCCATCTTTCGCCGGCTGCCGCCAGCCGATTCACCCAACCCTGGGCGTTGTGAACGAGGCGGTCGAGAAGGGCGTCTGCCAAGGTGGGATCGTCAAGATCCTCAACGCCACTTTGCAACGCGGCCGGTCCACTTCATGCGCACTCCCATCGCCCAACGGCCTCTACAAGGCCGTGGCGCTCCTTCGAGACCGTCGAGTTCACGCCCCTCGAATAGGTGGGCTGGTTCAACAATCTCGGTCTTCTAGAGCCGATCGGATATATCCCGGTCGAGGCAGAACGGCGATATTATGCGCAGCGAGACACAGCGAAGGAGGCATGTCGCATATGAAACCGGAACTGGACCATGCTGCCGCCATTGCCAAGGCATTTTTCGGCAAACAGCATCCGCTGTTCAACGCCTTCGGCATCGATGTGGTGGCAGTGGCCAACGCCAAGGCTGAAATGACGATGCCGTTTTCCGAGACGCTGGCCGATGGCCGCGGAGCGTTGCACCGGGGCACCTTGGTGACTCTGCTCGACACGACGTGCGGACTGGCCATCTTCTCCGCGCTCGGCTCACTCCGGCCGATCGCCACCATCGACCTGCGCGTCGATTACCTGCGTCCTATTCCGGCGGGCAGTGGCCTGCGTGCGGTGGTCGAATGCATCGACCGGACGGACAGTGTCGCCTTTATCGCCGGCCGAGGCTATGCGCTAGATAACAAGACGCCGCTTGCAACGGTTACCGGCTCCTTTGCCATCGATACCCTGGGGCCGGCGTTCGACTCGACGCAAGGGAGTGCAGCATGACGGAATTGGCGCGGGAAATGCCGGAGTGTACGGCGGTACCTTTTCATCAGTTTCTGGGATTGACCGAGGAGACCGTGGACGGCAAGACTCGTTACTTCATGGATTTTTGCGAAGTTCATGTCGGCAACCCCATGATCCGGACTTTCCATGGTGGCGTTCTTGCCAGCTTTGGCGAAGTGGTTGCAGCTACTCATCTGGCACGCTCCTTGGGGAGGGGTGAGCTGCCGACTTGCTCCACGCTTACCTTCGATTACCTGCGGCCGGCTTTCGCCGGCACGATTTGCGCCGTGCCAAATGTCGTGCGGACGGGGAGGCGCATTACCACCGTCTCGGTACAACTACGCCTGGAAAACAAGCTGGTGTGCATCGGGCGCTTCCTGTTTTCCGTTGGGGCATGAACGGTGGCCGGCTCCAAATCGGAATACCCCGGATAGCGTCGGAATCCGCATGTAGAGGGGGCCACTACACTAACCACGGATCTCTGCTTCCAGCTGGATGAAGCACGGGGGTCAGGTCAGTTCGGCCGATGATGCCTACTGCGACGTATTGCCGCTACCATCTACGCCACGCTTTCCTCTGTGGTGCTTCCACGTCGCTTCCACGGGCTCGGCTGGGCGGATTGGAAAGACAACAAAAAGCCCGCCAAGCGATTGCTTGTGCGGGCTTTATTTGGTTGCGGGGGCCAGATTTGAACTGACGGCCTTCAGGTTATGAGCCTGACGAGCTACCGGGCTGCTCCACCCCGCGCTGGTGGTGGTGGACATTGTGAGGATCTGTATGCTTTGCAGGCCTGGC
>NZ_JBAQRT010000087.1:0-4522 GCF_049306435.1 Zavarzinia sp. | reverse complement strand
CCCCAGTCCCCCGCCCGCTCCGGCACATCGACGACGAGACGGGCGACAGACCGCAGGTCCGCCGGTGCCCGCAGCCCCCGCGCGAGAGCGGGCGCCGCGACAGGGATCATGTCCTCGAACAGCAGCGCCTGGGCTTCCAGTCCCGGCCAGGCCGTCTCGTCGCGGCCAAGGTCGATGGCGAGATCGGCACCGCCGTCGCGCAGTCGCTCGACCGGGCTGGCGGCCGTCGACAGCCGAAGGTCGATCCCCGGATGCAGCGCCTCGAAGCCGCCGAGCCGGGGGATCAGCCAGCGCATGGCGAAACTGGGCAGCACGGCGACGGTCAGGCCCTTGGCCGTTTCCCGTTCCGCCAGATCCACCGCCTCGCGCAACAGGGCGAAGGCTTGCGTCAGCCGGGACAACATCAGAAGGCCCGTCCCCGTCGGCACCAGCCGGCCTTTCTCCCGGGTGAACAACGGCTGCCCGAGGTCGGCCTCCAGCAACTTCAATTGCTGGCTCACCGCCGGCTGACTGACGGCGAGGGCGCGGGCGGCGGCGGCGACACCGCCAAGGCGATGCACCGCTTCGGCGGCCTGCAAGGCCTTGAGGGACGGAAGGCGGCGGGTCATAGGTAGAATATTAGATTTTCTTATGTTCCTCACACAAGCATCGATTGGACGAGCTTGGTCGTCAGGTCAATCCTGACCGCGAGACAAGGACCGATACCCGATGCCCAGCTTATGGATTCCGATCACCCTGGCCGCCTCCGTGCTGCAGACTTTCCGCACGGCGCAGCAAAAGCGCCTGACCGGCGTCATCGGTCAGAACGGCGCTCATTTCTCGCGCTATTTCTATGGCGCGCCACTGGCGGCCCTGTTGCTGGCCGGCCTCGCCGGGCAGGGCGAACAGGTGCCGACGCCCGGCATCGACTTCATCTTCTATTGCCTGCTGGGCGGCATTCCGCAGATCGTGGCGACCGGCTGCCTGATCCATGCCTATACGCTGCGAAACTTCGCCGTCGCCACCACCTTTTCCAAGACCGAGACGATCCAGGCCGCCGTCCTGTCGCTGCTGATCCTGGGCGAGGGGGTGAGCCTCGGCGGCTGGGCCGCGATCGCCATCGGCTTTGGCGGCCTTGTCCTGCTGACGACGGCGCGGCGCAGTGGCGGCACCATCCCGCTGGCCCGCGCCTGGCGCGAGCCCGCGACGATTTACGGCCTCGCCTCCGGCTTTTTCTTTGCCTTTTCCGGGATCGGCATCCGCTCGGCCGCCCTGTCGTTGCCGGCTGGGGACAGCCTGATCCGCGCGGTGACCACACTGGCCGCGATCACGGCGATGCAGACCGTGCTGATGGGGACCTGGCTTCTCATCGCCGACCGCAAGGCGCTGCGGGGGGCGCTGGGCTTTGCCTGGAAGCCCGCCGCCAGTGTCGGCATCATGTCGGTCGTCGGCTCCTTCAGCTGGTTCCTCGCCATGACGCTGGAGCCCGTGGCCCATGTCCGCGCCCTCGCCCAGGTGGAAATCGTCTTTTCCATCGCCATGTCGATCCTCGTCTTCCGCGAGCGTCCGGTCATGCGGGAATACGCCGGGGCGGCGCTGATTGTCGCCAGCGTCCTCTTACTGCTATTGGCTAGGTGATTTCTTCTGCCGCAGGCGCTATGGTCCGCGCCGCCTTACGCTTTTTTGAACCGGGGACCACAATGGACATCAGCAAGGTTTCGATCGGCAAGAACCCGCCCGACGACATCAATGTCGTCATCGAGATTCCGCAGGGCGGCGTGCCGGTGAAATACGAACTGGACAAGGAATCGGGCGCGCTCTTCGTCGACCGCTTCCTGCACACCGCGATGTACTACCCCGGCAACTACGGCTTCATCCCGCACACCAAGTCGGGCGATGGCGATCCGGCGGACGTGATCGTGATCGGCCAGTCGCCGGTCGCCGCCGCCTCGATCATCCGCGTGCGGCCGATCGGCGCCCTCCTGATGGAAGATGAAGCCGGCGCCGACGAGAAGATCATCGCGGTCCCCGTCGACAAGCTGCATCCCTTCTACAAGGACGTGAAGTCCTACGCCGACCTGCCGGACATCCTGTGCGAGCAGATCGCCCACTTCTTCCAGCACTACAAGGATCTGGAAAAGGGCAAATGGGTGACCATCGTGAAGTGGGTCGGCCCGGACGAGGCCAAGGCGCTCATTCTCGAAGCGATCGAACGGGCGAAATGAGGCGGCGGCGCATGTTGCGCCGCATTCAATTTACCTTTCGATGCGAATTCGCATGACAGGGGCGCTGGTAACGGCGCCCCTTTTCATTTTCGCATGAAGGCGCCCTTCTTAGACCAAGGAGACGGTTGCGCGCCCAGGCCGGCTCCACTACCTCTGCGACCAGATCGCGGCGTATAGTGCCCATCGGCGATCGCCGGACCCTTTGGATCGACAAGAAAGCCAAGACCAATGACCAAGGCATCGGTGCCAGGCGGTATTCCCACCGGCATGGACCTCATGCAGAACCCGCGCCTGAACAAGGGCACGGCCTTCACCGAGGAAGAACGCGAGGCCTTCGGGCTGGTCGGCCTGATGCCGGAAGGGATCGATACCGAGGAAAACCGCCTGAAGCGCATCATGCTGCAGCTGGCCAAGAAGTCGACCGACATGGGCCGCTACATTTTCCTGCAGTCCCTCGCCGATAACGACCGTACCCTGTTCTACAAGACGATCATGTCGGACCCGGTGCGCTTCATGCCCATCGTCTATACCCCGACCGTGGGCGCCGCCTGCCAGACCTACGGCCACATCATGCGCCGGCCCAAGGGCATCTATCTCGGCATCAACCGGAAAGGCCGGATCGCCGAGATCCTGCGCCACTGGCCGGAAAAGGACATCCGCTTCATCGTCGTGACCGACGGCGAGCGTATCCTCGGCCTTGGCGATCTCGGCACCAACGGCATGGGCATTCCGATCGGCAAGCTCAATCTCTATACCGCCTGCGCCGGCGTTCCGCCGCGCATGACCCTGCCGGTGATGATCGACGTCGGCACCAACAACGAGTCGCTGCTGCGCGACCCGCTCTACATGGGGCTGAAGCAGTCCCGGGTGCGCGGCAAGGACTACGACGAATTCCTCGAGGAATTCGTCCAGGCGGTGCAGGAAGTCTTCCCGCGCTGCTGCATCCAGTTCGAGGATTTCGCCAATGTGAACGCGGTGCCGCTGCTCGAGCGCTATCGCAACCGGGTGTGCTGCTTCAACGACGACATCCAGGGCACGGCGGGCGTCGCCGTCGCCGGCGTCCTCGCCGCGCTGAAGATCACCGGCAAGCCGCTGACCGAACAGCGCTTCCTGTTCCTCGGCGCGGGCTCGGCCGGCACCGGCATCGCCAATCTCCTGTCCCAGGTCATGCATCAGGCCGGCCTCACGCTGGAGGAGGCACGCGCCCGCTGCCATCTCTTCGACATCGAGGGCCTCGTCGTCGAGAGCCGCAACGATCTCGCCAGCTTCCAGCGCCCCTTCGCCCACAAGGGCGAACAGCTGCGCAGTTTCGTCGAGGCGATCGAGACCCTGAAGCCGACCGGCATCATCGGCGTCTCCGCCGTCGCCAAGGCCTTCACCCAGGAGGTGATCGAGGCCATGGCCCGCCTGAACGAGCGGCCCATCGTCTTTCCCTATTCCAACCCGACCTCCCACGCCGAATGCACGGCCGAGGAAGCCTACAAATGGTCGGAAGGGCGGGCGATCTTCGCCTCCGGCAGCCCCTTCCCGCCGGTGCGCATCGGCGAGAAGACGCTGGTCCCCGGCCAGGGCAACAATGTCTATATCTTCCCGGCGGTCGGCCTCGCGGTCTATGCGACCGAGGCCAGCCGGGTGACCGACGGCATGTTCATCACGGCGGCCCGCGCCGTCGCAGAACAGGTGACGCAAGCCGACCTCGACGCCGGCCTGATCTACCCGCCCCTGTCGGGCATCCTCGAAGCCTCGGTCAAGGTCGCGGTCAAGGTCGCCGCCGAAATCTTCAAGGAAGGCCAGGCCCGCGTGCCCGAGCCCGAGGACATCGAACTCTATATCCGCTCGCGCATGTGGAAGGCGACCTACAAGCAGTTGCTGTAGGCGCCCCTTCGAGGTCGATATCGTCCCGTCGTCCCGGCGAAGGCCGGGACCTCGAGACGAGAAGAGGTGGCTCGCATCGATGGGCTGGGTCTACATTCTCGCCTCTCGCCCGCACGGCGTGCTTTACGTCGGCACGACCAACGATCTCGTTCGTCGCGTCCACGAGCGTCGGATTCATGCCGTTCCCGGCTTCACACGCACCTATGATGTCGACAAATTGGTATGGTTCGAGCGGCACGATACGATGCCCCTGGCGATCACCCGCGAGAAGTAGCTCAAATCTTGGCACCGCGCCTGGAAAATTCGCCTGATCGAGGCGGAGAATCCCGAGTGGCGCGACCTCTATCCCGAGGTCGCGCGCTAGCGCCCCTTCCGGGTCGAGGTCCCGGCCTTCGCCGGGACGACGAGATGAGTTTAATGCGTCGTCCCGGCGAAGGCCGGGA
>NZ_JBAQRT010000086.1:0-32100 GCF_049306435.1 Zavarzinia sp. | reverse complement strand
CCCCGGCGACGGCATTGCCGAGGGACGCGGGCGAGACCATGGCGCCGCCGCCGAATTCGCTGGACAGGAAGGGCACCCCCCGGGCGAGCACGGCACCGTCGAAATCGCCATAGTCGGTGGAGGCCGGGATGGTGAAGGTGACGGGCGCGCCCAGCCAGGCCGCCGCCTCGATCCCCTTGGCCCGCAGGCGCGGCTCCTCCGCGAGGCAGAGGAAGGCCTGGTCGTGATAAAGCCCGCTGGCCCCACCCGAATGAATGTCGAAGACGAAATCGGCGAGCGGCACCAGATGTTCGAGCACGAAACCGGCCAGCGCCGCCGTCGGCCCGCCGCCCGGCGCGCCCGGAAAGGCCCGGTTCATGTTGGCCCCATCGAGGGGCGAACAGCGCCGCCCGGCGCGCACCGCCGGCGCGTTGAAGGCCGGCAGCAGGATGAGGCGCCCGGTCAGTTCCTCGAGCGGCAGGTCGTGGACCAGCCGGCGCAGGGCGATCTGGCCTTCGTATTCATCGCCGTGAATGCCGGCGGTCATCAGCACCGTCGGCCCCGCGCCGCGGGCGAGCACGACGACAGGCACCGGCACCAGGGTCGCGGCATGGGCATCGTCGGAATGGTCGACAAGGATATTGCCGGCGGTCACGCCTTCACGGCCGAAGTCGAGGTCGCAGGTTATGGGACCATAGGAAATCATCTTGCCGCCTCTCCAACCCCCGCCCCGATCGCGCGACTTGATCCGGGCACGAAAACCAATCCATCCTGTAAGCCGATCGGGTCGCCATCATGAAGTCGAAAGCCCCGAATGCAACCCGTGAGCCGGTGAAGAGCGACATGTCGAAAACGCCCAGCTTCGTCCTCGATGGCCAGGGGCCCCTGTTCAAGCAGATCGGCCGCGCGGTAACCGAACAGATCCTGAAAGGCCGCTACAAGCAGGGCGAAAAGCTGCCCTCCGAGGCGGAACTGACCGAGATCTTCAACACTTCGCGCCAGACCGTGAACAAGGCGATCACCGAACTCGCCAAGAGCGGCCTCGTCGAGCGCAACCGAAGGGCCGGCACCGTCGTCTCCTGGCAGTTCCAGGAACGCTTCGTGCTGCCCTTGCGCGATGTCTCGGACGAGATCGAGCAGGCGAAACAGATCTACGAATACCGCATCCTCGAGCGCCGGGTGATGCACAATGGCAAGGGCGGGGTGACCTGGCCCGCCCTGCCGGCCAATGCCCGCCTCCTCTATATCGAGGCGATCCATCTCGCCGACGGCCTGCCGGTCCAGCTCGAGACCCGCTATATCAACTTCGATGCCTTCCCCCAGGTGGAACACGAGACTTTCCAGGACACGCCGCCCAGCAAATGGCTGCTGGACAATATCCCCTGGTCCGAGGTCGACCACACGGTCCGCGCCACCAACGCCAGCGCCGATCTCGCCAACAAACTGGGGGTGAAGGTCGGCGCCGCCCTCCTCGTCGTCGATCGCCAGACGTTCCACCGCGGCCAGCCCATCACCGTCGTCCACCTGACCTATCCGGGCGACCGCTTCTCGATCAAGGGCCGCTTCAGCCTCGGCCAGGCGGCGGACTGACCCTCATCCTTCCCTCGTCGCTCCGAGTCTCGCGACGACAAGGGCGCCCTATTCCGCCGCCTGGCCGGTCGCGCCCGGCGGGGTGTTCTCGGCCGCGATCATCTTGTCCAGCAGGCGGCGGAAGCGCAGCGGGCCGCCGTCGATGGCAAGGTCGATCGGGCGCGTGGTGGCGCTATCGAGGCCCTTCTGCACCGCGTTCAGGATCGCCTTGTCCTCGTCGAAGGCGGCCTTGATGCCCTTGGACATGAAGGCCGAGGTTTCGGCGCAATCCGGCTTCACATTGCGCAGCTGGAACCAGTAGTAGCGCGTCTGGCGCTCGTTCACCGGGGTCATCAGGTTGTAGCTGTCCATCAGGAAGGTGTCGTCCGGCAGCGCCTTGCCGCGACCGCCCTTGCCCGCCGGGGTGAACACCGCCTTGATCACCGCGAGGCTGGGGAAACGCACCTCGTAATGCTGCAGCCGGTCGCAATTGCCGGCAAAGGGCACCAGCGGCTGATAGAGCGGCGCGACCTCGACGTCATGCATCCAGCGGGACACGGCGACACCATCGTCCCTGATGTCGATGTCGAGCGGCGTTTCCTCGCAGGCGGCCTGGGCGAAGGAGCCCGGGTGGACCCAGGAGACATGGGACGGGTCGAGCAGATTGTCGGTCACCAGCAGGTAGTTGCAGTCGAGTTCCATGACGGGGCCGGTGTTGAAGCCCCAGGACGGATCGCCCCAATGTTCGATCTTCAGAATCTTGTCGGGATCGGCCAGGGCGGGGTCGCCCATCCAGATCCAGACGAGATCGTAACGCTGCTCGACCGGGTAGGAACGCACCCTCGCCTTGGCCGGGATCAGGGACTGGCCCGGCACGCGGGTACAGGCGCCCGAACAGTCGAAGGTGAGGCCGTGATAGCCGCATTCGACCTGATCGCCCTTCAGCCGGCCCATGGACAGCGGCAGCTTGCGATGCGGACAGGCATCTTCGAGCGCGACCGGATCGCCCGCCTCGGTGCGGTAGATCACGATCTTCTCGCCCATGATCTCGATCTGGCGCAGCTCGCGGGTGACCGCGTGGCCCCAGTCCGCGACATACCAGGTGTGATTGCGCAAATACATGGCCGACCTCGAAAGCTGACAGCGGCGATCGCCGATTTCGATTTCGATTTCATCATGGCTAATCATAGAGCCGCAGAAAATGGAGAAATCCTGTGATATCACTTTAGACAAACTAAAGTGATGGATCGACCATGGCCCGCCGTCTGCCCCCGCTTCGCGCGCTCGAGATCTTCGAGGCGGTCTGCCGCCACGGCGGCGTCGCCCGCGCGGCCGAGGATCTGGGCGTCTCCCCCGGCGCGGTCAGCCAGCAATTGCGCCTGCTGGAAGATCATGTCGGCCGGCCGCTGTTCCGCCGGTCGGGGCGGAAGCTGGAGTTGACCGAGGCCGGCAAACCCTATTTCGAAATGATCTTCGAGGGGTTCGAGCGCCTGCGCGACGCCCAGAAACTCCTCGAGCAGCGCGGCGACATCACCGGCCTGTCGGTGTCCGCCCTGCCCTCCCTGATGCTGAAATGGCTGGCGCCCCGGGTCTATGGCTGGCAGCAGTCCCGGGCCTTCATCGACCTGCGCCTCGAGGGCCATCACCGGGAGGACGGGCTGGAAGCCGGCACCGTCGATTTCCGCCTGACCTATGGCCCGCGCGTGACCCTGCATCGCCATTCGGCCGAACTCTTCGTCGACCGCGTGGTGCCGGTCGCCAGCCCGAAACTGGCCGTCGGCCCCCTGTCGGCGGCGGCCATCGCCCGCCTGCCCCTCATCCATATCGACTGGCGCCCGGACCACCAGAACGGGCCGGCCTGGACCGACTGGTTCCGCGCCGCCGGCCTTGCCGCCGCGCCGCCCGCGCCGGAGCGGCTCTATTCCCTGTCGTCGGTCGCGCTCGCCGCCGCCATCGCGGGCGAGGGCGTCGCGCTGGGCCAGCGCAGTTTCATCGCCGACGACCTGGCCAGCGGGCGGCTGGTCGCCCTGTCGGCGCTCGAACTGGTTCTGCCCGTGCCCTATTTCGTCGCCTGGACCGACGCCAGCATCCGCAAGCCCGGGGCCCGGGATTTCCTCGACTGGCTGCTGCGCGAGGCTTCGCACTTTCGATAATGACCCGACATAAATGCTGACCTTTTCCCGGTCCCAGATGGATTTGGCGTTGGTTCGCATTTTTATGTCTGTACAAAATAAAACATCTGCGACAGGCTGAAGGAAAGATCACCCCGGCCCCCAGCGCCGGCCGTTTGTGGAGACCCGTCATGCCCGCGATCACCCTGCATCCCGGCGCCGTCACCCTGGACGAGCTGCGCCGGATCTATCGGGGCGAATGTACCGTCACCCTGGACCGGGCGATGCGCCCCGGGATTGAGGCCGCCGCGCGCCTGGTCGCCGCCGCGGCGGATGGCCCCGCGGTCTATGGTATCAACACGGGCTTCGGCAAGCTGGCCAGCACCCGCATCGCGCCCGAGGAAACGGCGAAACTTCAGCGCAACCTGATCCTGTCGCATTCCTGCGGCGTCGGCGCGCCGCTGCCCGCGCCCGTCGTCCGCCTGATGCTGGCGCTGAAGCTGATCTCGCTGGGCCGGGGCGCCTCGGGCGTGCGTTTCGAGCTGATCGAACTTCTCGAAGCCCTGCTGGACCGGGATGTGATCCCGGTGGTGCCGGGCCAGGGCTCGGTCGGGGCCAGCGGCGATCTCGCCCCTCTCGCCCATATGACCGCCGTGATGATCGGCGAAGGCGAGGCGATTCATGAGGGCCGGCGGATGCCCGGCGCCGAGGCGCTGGCCGCCGCCGGCCTCGCCCCCGTCGTGCTGGGGCCGAAGGAAGGCCTCGCCATGATCAATGGCACGCAGGTCTCGACCGCCATGGCCCTGGCCGGGCTGTTCGATGCCTGGGTACTGGCGACCAGCGCCCTCGTCACCGGCGCCCTCAGCGTCGATGCCGCCATGGCCTCGGTGGCGCCGTTCCGGCCGGAAATCCATCAGTTGCGGGGCCACAAGGGCCAGATCGACGCGGGCGTAACCCTCCACGCCCTCGTTTCGACGTCCGGCATCTGCGTCTCGCATCAGACCGGCGACAGCCGGGTGCAGGACCCCTATTGCATGCGCTGCCAGCCGCAGGTCACCGGCGCCTGCATCGACCTGCTGCGCCAGGTCGGCGCCACCCTCGAGGTCGAGGCGAATGCGGTCACCGACAATCCGCTGGTGCTGACCCATGACGGCACCATCGTCTCGGGCGGCAATTTCCACGCCGAGCCGGTCGCCTTCGCCGCCGACCAGACCGCCCTCGCCATCGCCGAAGTGGGCGCCATCGCCCAGCGCCGCATCGCAACCCTGGTCGATCCCGCGCTGAACTTCGGCCTGCCCGCCTTCCTCAGCCCGCGCCCCGGGGTCAATTCCGGCTTCATGATCGCGGAAGTGACCACCGCCGCCCTGATGTCCGAGAACAAGCAGCGCGCCGCGCCCTGTTCCGTCGATTCGACGCCGACCAGCGCCAATCAGGAAGACCATGTCTCGATGGCCGCCCATGGCGCCCGCCGCCTGATGGACATGAACGCCAATCTGTCCGTCATCCTCGGGGTCGAGGCGCTGACTGGCGCGCAGGGCATCGAGCTGCGCGCACCCCTCAGGACGTCCGCCCCGCTGGCCGCCGCGGTCGCCGCCATCCGCGCCGCGGTGCCGAGCCTGGAGGACGATCGCTACATGGCCCCGGACATCGAAGCCGCCGCCGCCCTTGTGCGATCCGGCGCGCTGATCGATGCTGCCGCCGGGATCCCCTTCCCCGCCCTGTCCTGATACCGAAGATAGGCTTGCCCCCGATGTCCGACGTCGCCGCGATCCGCCAGTCCCTGAAGCCTTACCTGAGCCGGCCTTCGGGCCTCGCGCGGGCGATGCCGGGCCCCTTCTATACCGACGAGCGCTTCCTCGAGGTCGAGGAACAGGCGATCTTCCGCAAGGAATGGGTCTGCCTCGGCCATGAGGACGAGATCCGCGATCCGGGCGATTACTTCACCACCGAACTGGTGGGCGAGCCCCTGCTGGTGGTACGCGGCAAGGACGGACAGGTCCGCGTGCTCTCCAACGTCTGCCGGCATCGGGGCAATATCGTCGCCAGCGGCAAGGGCAACACCAAGCTGTTCTCCTGCGCCTATCACGCCTGGGGTTACGGGCAGGACGGCGCCCTGGTCGCCGCGCCGCTGATGGACAAGGTTGCGGGCTTCGACAAGGCGGATTGCGGCCTGTTCCCCTTCGCGGTCGAGATCTGGCAGAATTTCATCTTCGTCAATCTCGACGGCAAGGCGGTGCCGCTCGCCCCCCGCATGGCGGGCCTGCTGCCCCATATCACGCCCTTCCAGCATCAGGACCGCATCAGCGTCTTTACCGCGGACGATGTCTGGAAGACCAACTGGAAGTGCCTCGTCGAGAATTTCATGGAGGGTTATCACCTCTCCGCCACCCATCTGCGCACGCTGCATCCGATCACGCCGACCAGCCTGTGCCGGAAACTGCCGGGCACGGCCGATTACACGGCCTACGAATCCCATTATTCGCCCGACACGCCGGAGCGCACCCCCTATCACCCCGATCTGCCGGTCGAATATCGGCGCCATTCGACGCTGTTCTGCGTCTTCCCCAGTTTCGTCGTCTCCTATGCCTCGCATTTCACGCTCTACATGTGCATCAGGCCGAAGGGCGTGGGCGAGGTGGCGATCCATTGGGGCGTCGCCGGTTACGTCGAGAATGCGGAGGCGCCGGAAGTCGCCCCTTATGTCGCGCTGTGCAACGCCTTCAACGCCGAGGACAAGGAAAAGCTGGAAACCCTGATCCGGGGCCTGAAGTCCGAGCGTTACGTCCCCGGCCCCCTCGGCCCCGAGGATGTCGAAGGCACGATCGCCGATTTCTACCGCTTCATGGCCGACCGGCTGGCGCGGGCCTGACGCTTTCCCCTCACCCGCCCGCGATTTCCGCCCGGATGCATTCGGCCAGGGCCCGGGCCGGCGCGGTCGGCGCGATGCCTTCGGCCCGCGCGATCACCACGCCCTGGCGCATGGCGCTGCCCTCGAGCGGGCGGCGCACCACGCGCCGGCCGTCATAGGCGAGGTCCCCCTCGCGCCGCGTGACCAGCAGCGATACGCCAAGACCATTGGCGACCAGACCGAAGACCATTTCCAGCGAGGGCGCGCGATAGGCGACGCGGGGCTCGACCCCCGCGGCCCTGAAGGGCGACAGCAGGAATTCCCGCGACAGCGGCAGGTCGACGAGGATGAAGGGCTCCGCCGCCAGATCCGCGACCGTCACCGCCGCCCGCGCCGCCAGGGCATGTCTGGCCGGCAAAAGGGCATAGGGACGCAATTCCCCGACCGCTTCCGCGGCGATGCCGGCGCCAAGCTCGACGTCATAGGTCAGCGCCAGTTCGATCCGACCGGCCGCCAGCAGGCGGTTCAATTCGCCGAGATCGCCCTCGTGGATGGACACGCTGACCTTTGGATAGGCCGCCGCCATCCGCCGCAGGACGGCTGGAACATATTGCGGCCCGAGGGTCGAGAAATAGCCGAAGGCGACATGACCCGCCGGCGCCCCCACCTGCCCGTCCCCCGCCTCGAATGCCGATAGAGCCGAGGCCAGCGCCCGGGCCTCCGCCAGTTTGCGGAGACCAAAGGCGGTGGGCACCAGGCCGCGCGCCGGCAGGCGCTGGAACAGGGCCTGCCCCAGGATCGCCTCCAGCTCCTGCACCGCGACCGAGACGGAGGGCTGCGACAGATGAAGGCTGCGCGCCGCGCCGGCGGTGCTGCCGGCCTCGGCGACGGCGAGCAGGGCGCGCAGATGGCGGGTGGTGATCGCTATAGCCACAACCTATATCCAGAATGCGAAGTCCATATTTTTCCTTATATCACGGAAGGCGGAAGATTCATCCCGGGCGGCACGGCGCCGCGCGGGAGATGGTTTGATGACCGAGACCAAGGGTGGGCCGCTGTCGGGCATCCGCATCCTGGATTTCACCAGGGTGCTGTCCGGCCCCTATTGCACGGCGCTGCTCGCCGATCTGGGCGCAGACGTGGTCAAGGTCGAGGCGCCGCAGGGCGACGACTATCGTCACGTCGCCCCCTTCCGCGACGGCGAAAGCGCCCTGTTCCAGCTGGTGAACCGCAACAAGCGGGGAATCGCCATCGACCTGAAGCAGAAGGCGGGGCAGGCGCTGGCCCAGGCCCTCGCCCTGCGCGCCGATGTGGTGATCGAGAATTTCCGCCCCGGCGTCGCCGACCGCCTCGGCCTCGGCGCCGAGGGATTGCTGGCGGCGAATTCCCGCCTCGTCTACGCCTCGATTTCGGGCTTCGGTCAGACCGGGCCGAATGCCGGCCTGCCCGCCTTCGATCTGGTCGCGCAGGGCCTGTCCGGCCTGATGGCCCTGACCGGGGAGCCGCAGGGCGAGCCGATGAAAGTGGGCGAATCGATCGGCGATCTCGCCGCCGGGCTGTTCGCGTCGTGGTCGATCCTCGCCGCGCTGCTGGAACGCGAGAAGACCGGACGGGGCCGCCGGCTCGATATCGCCATGCTGGATTCCCTGGTCGCCCTGCTGCCGACGGCGGTGGCGCAATGGATGTTCGGCGGCGCGCCCACGCGCGTCGGCAACCGCCACCCGCTTTCGACCCCCTTCGGCGCCTATCGGGCACGGGATGGTCATGTCGTCATCTGCGTCCTGAACGCGGTGCAATTCGGCAATCTCGTTGCGGCGCTGGGCCAGCCCCGGCTTTCCGATGATCCGCGTTTCGCCAGCGACTCGCTTCGCACCGAACATGAGACCGCGCTTCGCCCGCTGATCGAGGCAGGCCTTGCCCGCTGGACGGTGGCGGAAGCGGTCGCCGCCCTGTCCGCCGCGGGCGTGCCCGCCGCCCCCATCCTCGAGGCGGCGGAGGTTTTCGCCGGGGATCACGTCCGCGGCCGGGGCCTGATCGGCGAAACCGCCCATCCCACCCTGGGCACCCTGCCCGCCATGGAACAGCCGGTGCATTTCGCCGGCCTCGCCCGGGGCGGCCAGCGCCCGGCGCCCGCGCTTGGCGCCGACAATGCCGATGTCCTGTCCCGCTGGCTGGGACACGAAACCGAACAGATCGCGGCCCTGAGCGCGGCCGGCACCATCGTGGGGAAGCGGCCATGAGCCCGAGCGACTTCGACACCATCGCCCTCGACCAGATCCGGCGCCTGTGCCGAGAGACGATCGCCCCCGCCGCCGCCACGACCGACGCGGAGGCCCGTTTCCCGCGCGAACAATTGCGCGCCCTCGCCGGCCTCGGCGCCCTCGGCCTGAACCTGCCGGAAGCCTGGGGCGGCCCCGGCCTGTCGGCCCCGGCCCTTGCCCTCGCGGTCGAGGCGGTGGCGGGGGCTTGCGGCGCCACCGCCTCCGCCCTGACCGCCCATTTCCTGGCGACCGACGCCATCCTGATCGGCGGCGACGATAGCTTGCGCGCCCGCTACCTGCCGCGCGCGGCGAGCGGGGAAATCCTGGGTGCCTTCGCCCTGACCGAGCCGCGCGCCGGCTCGAACCCCGCCGACATGCGCTGCCGGGCGGTTCGGGAGGGTGAGGGTTACCATCTGACCGGGGTGAAGCATTTCATCTCGAACGGCGGTGTCGCCGATTTCATCACCGTCTTCGCGGTGACCGACCCGGATGCGGGCCACAAGGGCATCAGCGCCTTCGTCGTCGAGAAGGGCACCCCGGGCTTCGCCGCCTCCCCGCCCGAAAGCACCATGGGGCTGAGGGGCGGCCATGTCTTCGAGCTGACCTTCGACTGCCGCCTGCCGGAGGCCAGCCGCATCGGGCCGGAGGGCAGCGGCTTTCGCACGGCGATGAAGGTGCTGGACAACGGCCGGATCGAGGTCGCGTCCATGTGCCTCGGCATCGCCGAGGCTGCCCTCGCCGCCGCCATCGACTGGGCGCGGCAACGCCGGATCGGTGGCCAGATGCTGGCGGATTATCAGGGCATCCAGTGGATGATCGCCGACATGGGCGTGAAACTGCGCGCCGCCCGCCTGCTGACCGAGGATGCGGCGCGAAAGCGGGGCACCGGCGCGCGTTACGCGCTGGAGGCGGCGATGGCCAAGCTCCACGCCTCGGAAGCGGCGGGCGAGATCGCGGACCGCGCGCTCCAGATCCATGGCGGCTATGGTTACACGACCGCCCTGCCCCTGGAACGCTGGGTCCGCGACCTGCGCATCATGCGGATCTACGAAGGCTCGTCCGAGATCCAGCGCACGATCATCGCGCGCCACCTGCTCGGCTGAGCGCGGCCTTGGCATAGCGGCTTTCGGGCCGCTTCAGGCCGAGATGCTCGCGTAAGGTCACGCCTTCGTAATCGAGCTTGTAGAGGCCGCGGCGCTGCAGCTCGGGCACGACCCTGGCGACGAATTCCTGCAAGCCATCGGGCAAGGTCGGGAAGATCATCATGAAACCGTCGCAGGCGCCGGCCCTGAACCATTCCTCCATCGTGTCGGCGACGTCGGTGGCGGTGCCGAGGATGCGCTTGTTGCCCCGTTCGTAACGCTGCCAGAGCTGGCGCAGGGTCAGCTGCTGGTTCTTGATCATGTCGACGATCTGCTCGAAATAGCGGGTGTGCAGATTGGCCGTTTTCGGAATCCGCTCGAGCGGGATCGGCTGATCCGGGTCGAGGTCCGAGACATCCGCCTCGAGATCGGACGACACGCGCACCTTGCCCACCAGCGGGTGCATCAATTCCTGCAGCTCGCGGTATTTGTCCTCCGCCTCCCAGCGGCTGTCGGCGATCATCGGGGTGAAGCCGGCGAGCACGCGGATATCGGCGGGCGTGCGGCCGAATTTCGCCGTGCGGCCCTTCAGGTCATCGTAATAGGCCTTGGCGGCCGGCAGTTCGTCGTCGGAATTGAACACGACCTCCGCCGTCTCGGCCGCCAGTTCCCTGCCCGCGTCCGAGGCCCCGGCCTGGATGATCACCGGCTGGCCCTGCGGGCAGCGGGCGATATTGAGGGCGGAATGCATCTTGAAGAATTCGCCCTGGTGATCGAGGACGTGGAATTTCGCGGGATCGAAATAGACACCGCCTTCCCGGTCGTAGACGATCGCGTCGTCGTCGTAGGTGTCCCACAGCGCCTTGACGACCTCGACGAATTCCCTGGCCCTCGCGTAACGCTTGGCGTGCGGCGGCAGCTTGTCCTCGCCGAAATTGCGGGCGGCGTAATTATTGCCCGAGGTGACGACGTTCCACGCCCCCCGGCCATGGGAGAGGTGATCGAGCGAGGCATAGAGCCTCGCGATATTATAGGGCTCGTAGAAACTGGTCGAAGCCGTGCCGCCGAGGCCGATGCGGCTGGTCGCCCCGGCGAGGGCGCTCAGAAGCGTGATCGGCTCGAAGCAGTTCATATAGGGCGTGTAACGGCTCCAGGCGCCGAGATTGTCGGTGCGGGCGGCCGGCGTGTCGGCGACGAAGAACAGGTCGAACTTGCCCGTCTCGGCGAGGCGGGCCATCTCGATGTGATAGTCGATGTCGTTCGCGCAGTCGGTCGGCCCCCCGGCCTTGATCCAGCCCGCCGGGTGCAATCCGTTCTGCTGGGCCAGCAGGGCCAGGGCCATCTTTGCCGTGGCAGCCATCGCTTGTGTTCCTTTCAAGGTTACAACAGGACAAAAAAGGGGGGAGGGGCGACCGCGATCGCCCCTCCCCCCGGAAACAGGCCCGTTCAGGCCGAAGGGCTTAGGCGAACCACCAACGCTCGGCGAAGCGGCCGCCATCCATCGAGAAGTCGGAAGCCAGCTCGCCATGCTCGACCTTGGCCGAGACCGCGTCGACGAAATTGGCCACCACGGGCGCGACACAGCCGCCGGTTTCGGCGATCAGGGTCTGGGCGTCGTAATAGATCTGCCGGCGCTTCGCGATGTCGAATTCCGTCCGCGCGGCGACCAGCATCTGGTCGAGCTTGGGGTCGGCCATGTGGGTCTCGTTCCAGCCGGCGGCGATGCCGTCCGAGCTATAGGCGAGCGCCAGCATCGCATCCTCGTTGGCCCGGCCCGACCAGCGCGCGGCGCAGAAGGGCTTCTTGAACCAGATGTCGTTCCAGTAGCCGTCTTCCGGGGTCTTGGTCACCTTGATGTCGATGCCGGCCTTGGCCGCGTGCTCGCGGTAGAGGACGGCGGCATCGGTCGCGCCGGTGAAGGGCGTTTCCGAGACGAACAGCTCGACCGAGAGCTTGTCGTGACCGGCCTTCTTCAGGTGGAACTTGGCCTTGTCCGGGTCATAGGCCTTGGGCTTCAGATCCGGGTTGTAGAACTGATAGGACGGGGTGATGGGCTGGTCGTTGCCGATCGAGGCGAAGCCGCCCGCGATCACCTTCACCATCTCCTCGCGGTTCACGGCGTATTTCATCGCCGTGCGCACGTCGTTGTCCTTGAACGGATCGGCGTCCATCAGCATCGGGAAGGTGTAATGCGCCTTGCCCGCGACCGAGAGCAGCTTCACCTTGTCGTTGCGCTTCAGGAGATTGGCGGTCTTGAGATCGACGAAATTGCAGGCGTCGATCGAGCCGGAAACGAGGGCGGCGGTACGCGCGGCGGCGTCCTTGATCGCGATCATCTCGATCGAATCGAAATGGGCGCGGTCGGCCTTCCAGTAGTTCGGATTGCGCTTCACGACCGACTTCACGCCCGGCTCGAAGGAGACGAGCATGTAACCGCCGGTGCCGATCCCCTTGGCGAAATCGGTCTCGTCCTTCGGCACCATGCCCAGGGTCTCGAGGGTCATGATGTCGGGGAAGCCGACGTTGCCATCCTTCAGGGTGACGGTCAGTTCGTGCTTGCCGGTCGCCTTGATGTCGAGAACCGGCTTCAGGATCGGCGCCGCCGACGAGGTGGTGCCTTCGATCCGGTGGCGGTTCAGCGAATAGGCCGCGTCTTCCGCGTCGAATTCCTTGCCATTGTGGAAGGTGACGCCGGTGCGCAGCTTGAACACCCAGGTCCTGGCGTCGGCCGAGCCTTCCCAGCTTTCGGCGAGTTCAGGGACGAGCACGCCGCCCGGACCGAATTCGATCAGGTTGTTGCGCAGCTGGCGGAACAGGAAAAGCTGAAAATACGTCTCGTACATCGCGGGATCGAGACTGTCGGTCGCGGCGAAATCGCCGACGCCGACCTTCAGGGTGCCGCCCTTTTTCGGCGTCGCCGCAAAGAGCTTGCGCGGCATCAGCCCGACCATGCCGGCGGCGGCCGCCGAGCCGATCAGAAATTCGCGACGCCCTATGCCATTGGAAAACGCCATCTCGGCCTCCTCGTCCTTCCAACCCCGTCCCGGCGTGCCGGGACTCCCATGTGGATCGGGTGAAATCGTCCCACATTCAGATGATTTGTAAATACATAAAGGAAGGAAACTGAATATTTCCGCGCCAGACCGGCAAGCCGACGATCGATCGTGCCACTTTTTTGGTCAGCGCATGAGCACGGGATCGGCACGCAGCGCGCGCCTTGCGGCCGGATAAGCGCAAACCCGCGCCCGACGCCGAAGCGATGGGCGTGAAGGCCCCACTAATGTTCAGACATGAAGCGGCGCGGCGACAGGCAACAAACGGATGACCGCCACCATGCCATTGCCGGAGAGGCTTAGCCACCCCCCAGCACGCTCTTCGATCAGGGCCGCGTCGCGCGGGCCAAGGTCCGGACCGCCGGCGACCGAGACCCGCCCTTCGAGCCCGACAAGCACCGTGGTCGGCGCCGTCTCGATACCGCCCCGGTCGAGAAGGGTCAGGATTTCGATCTGGGCGCTGAAGGCGCCCCGCCGGGTCATCACGTTGAGATCATCGATGGGGCCGCCACGCAGGCGGGCGGTGATCGCCCAGTCGCCGGGGAACAGGGCCTGATCATAGGGCTCGGCCAGGGTGAAGCAGCCTTCCGTCCCGGCATCGAGGATCATGCCCTGGCCTTCGATCAGGGTCAGGCTGCGGTCGAAACCGGGAAGCGCGGAAAACGGCCCGTCGCCGCCGACATGGGCCATGGAGATGCGCCAGTCGAAATCGCGGGCGGCCACGCTCGCCCCCGGCGGATGAATCGCGACTTCCGCCGTGGTGCCGCCGCCATTGGCCCAGGGCATCACCTGGTGGGCGGCCATGGGCAGGAAGAGGATCGCCATGGCCGCCCGCCCGGTCACACTCAATTACCGAGGATGCCGGGCAGGCGCAGGCCCTTTTCCCGGGCGCAGTCGAGGGCGATGTCATAGCCCGCGTCGGCGTGGCGCATCACGCCGGTCGCCGGATCGTTCCACAGCACCCGGCCGATGCGGGCATCCGCCTCGGCGGTGCCGTCGCAGCAGATGACCATGCCCGAATGCTGGCTGAAGCCCATGCCGACGCCGCCGCCATGGTGGAGCGAAACCCAGGTCGCGCCCGAGGCGCAATTGAGGAGCGCGTTCAGCAGCGGCCAGTCCGACACGGCGTCGGAGCCGTCCTTCATCGCCTCGGTCTCGCGGTTGGGCGAGGCGACCGAGCCGGAATCGAGGTGATCGCGGCCGATGACGATGGGCGCCTTCAATTCGCCGTTCCGCACCATTTCGTTGAAGGCAAGGCCGAGGCGATGACGCTCGCCAAGGCCGACCCAGCAGATGCGCGCCGGCAGGCCCTGGAAGGCGATGCGCTCCTTCGCCATGTCCAGCCAATTGTGCAGGTGGCTGTCGTCGGGCAGGAGCTCCTTCACCTTCTGGTCGGTCTTGTAGATGTCTTCCGGATCGCCCGACAGGGCCGCCCAGCGGAACGGTCCGATGCCCCGGCAGAACAGCGGCCGGATATAGGCGGGCACGAAGCCGGGGAAATCGAAGGCATCCTTCAGGCCCTCGTCGAAGGCGCGCTGGCGGATATTGTTGCCGTAATCGAGGGTGGGAATGCCCATGCGCCAGAAATCGAGCATGGCCTGGACATGGACCTTCATCGACGCCTTGGCCGCCGCCTCGACCCGCTTGGGATCGCTTTCCCGCGCGGCCTTCCATTCCGCCATGGTCCAGCCCGCCGGCAGATAGCCGTTGATCGGATCATGGGCCGAGGTCTGGTCGGTCACGATATCGGGGCGGATGCCGCGGCGAACCATTTCGGGGAAGACTTCGGCGGCATTGCCGAGCAGGCCGACCGAGATCGCCTTGCCCTCGGCATGGGCCTTCTCGACGATGGCCAGGGCCTCGTCGATGGTCTCGGCCTTCACGTCGACATAGCGGGTGCGCAGGCGGAAATCTATATGGTCGCCGTCGCATTCGACCGCGATGCAGGAGGCGCCGGCCATGGTCGCCGCCAGCGGCTGCGCCCCGCCCATGCCGCCGAGGCCGCCGGTCAGGATCCATTTGCCCTTCAGGTCGCCGCCGAAATGCTTCCGCCCGGCCTCGACGAAGGTTTCGTAGGTGCCCTGGACGATGCCTTGCGTGCCGATATAGATCCACGAGCCGGCCGTCATCTGGCCGTACATCATCAGGCCCTTGCGGTCGAGTTCGTTGAAATGGTCCCAGTTCGCCCAATGGGGCACCAGGTTGGAATTGGCGATCAGGACCCGGGGCGCATCGGCATGGGTGCGGAACACGCCGACCGGCTTGCCCGACTGCACGAGCAGGGTCTCGTCGTTTTCCAGCGACTTCAGGGTGGCGACGATGCGGTCGAAATCGTCCCAGGTCCGCGCCGCCCGGCCGATGCCGCCATAAACGACGAGCTCGTTCGGATTCTCGGCGACTTCGGCGTCGAGATTGTTCATCAGCATCCGCAGGGGCGCTTCGGTCAGCCAGGATTTGGCGTTCAGCTGCGTGCCGCGCGGCGAGCGCACTTCGCGGGTGTTGTGACGGGGATTGCTCATCTTAAGGGGGCTCCTCGAAAGTCAGGCGGCGCGGCGGGCGATCGTCTCGATCGCCGTCAGCATGTCGCGCAAATGGATGCGAAGGGTGGCGGCCTTGGCCGCGTCGAAAGTCCAGGGTGCGGCCTCGTCGGTCAGATAGGCGCGCTGGCCCAGTTCCATCTGAAGGGCATGGACGCCGGTCTCGGGCCTTCCGTAATGGCGCGTGGTCCAGCCGCCCCGGAAGCGGCCGTTGACGACGTGATCGAGGCCATCGCGCGCGGCGGCGGCGGCGATGCCGGCGACCGCCTCCAGCATCGCGGCCGAGCAGGTCGCGCCCGCGTTGTTGCCGATGTTGAAGACCGGCAGCCGCCCCTCGAACAGGAAGGGAATGACGGAGCGGATCGAATGGCAGTCATAGACGACGACCACGGGATGGATCGCCCGCAGCCGCGCGACCTCCGCCGCCAGCGCCGCGTGATAGGGCGCGTGGAAGGCCAGGCGCCGCCGCTCCACCTCGGCGGCATCGGGGGCCCGGCCGTCCCGCCAGATCGGACGGCCGTCGAAATCCGTCCCGGGGACGAGGCCGGTGGTGTTCTGCCCGGGGTAGAGCGAGCGGCCCGACGGATCGCGATTGGCGTCGATCACATAGCGGTGAAAATTGGCGTGGACGACCGTCGCGCCGGGCAGCAGCCCGTCGTAGAGACGATCAATGTGCCAGTCGGTATCGGCGATGGCGCGCCCGGTCTCGTTCAGCCGGGCGAATATGTCCTCGGGCACGAAAGTGCCGCCATGGGGCTGGCCCAGAATGACGGGCGCATCCCCTTGCCTGACCTTGACCGGCGTCATGCCTCGATCCCTTCGAGATAGCGGGAATGCAGCGGGTTGAAGCCGATGCGATAGGCGAGCTCCGCCGGGTCCTCGACATCGAAGATGGCGAAATCGGCCAATTTGCCGGCTTCGATGCTGCCGGTCTCGTCCTGCAGGCCGAGCGCCCGCGCGGCGTTGATGGTCACCCCCGCCAGGCTTTCGACCGGCGTCAGGCGGAACAGGGTGCAGCCCATGTTCATGGTCAGCAGCAGGGAGGTGAGCGGCGAGGTGCCGGGGTTGCAGTCGGTCGACAGGGCGATGGGCACCCCGGCGCCCTTCAACCGCTCGATCGGCGGGAATTGCGTCTCGCGCAGGGCATAGAAGGCCCCGGGCAGCAGCGTCGCCACCGTGCCGGCGCGAGCGAGGGCGGCGACGCCCGCCTCGTCCAGATATTCGATGTGATCGGCCGAGAGCGCGTCGAACTGGCTGGCCATGATCGCCCCGCCCAGGTTCGAGAGTTGCTCGGCATGGAGTTTCACCGGCAGGCCCATTGCCGTCGCCGCCGTGAACAGGCGCCTCGTCTGTTCGACGGAAAAGGCGATGCCCTCGCAGAAGGCATCGACCGCGTCGACGAGGCCGGCGGCATGGGCGGCGGGCAGCACCTCCCCGATCAGGAAATCGATGTAGTCGTCGGCCCTGCCGGCGAATTCCGGCGGCAGGGCATGGGCGCCGAGAAAGGTGGTGCGGATGCGTACCCGGCGATGGCGGGCGAGATCGCGGGCGACCCGCAGCATCTTCAACTCGGTCTCGAGGTCGAGGCCATAGCCCGACTTCACCTCGACCGTGCCCGCGCCTTCGCCCAGCAGGGCGTCGAGCCGGGCCAGCGCCGACACGGTGAGGTGTTCGGCCGAGGCCGCCCGCGTCGCCTGCACGGTCGACATGATGCCGCCGCCGGCCGCCGCGATCTCGGCATAGGTCGCGCCTTCGAGGCGCTGCTCGAATTCCCGCGCCCGGCTGCCGCCATAGACGAGATGGGTATGGCAATCGATGAGGGCCGGCGTCAGCAGGCGGCCTTCGAGGTCGATCCGGGGCCAGGGGGCGAAGGTTTTCGGCAGATCCTCTCGCCTGCCGGCGAAAGCGATGCGACCATCGGTGACGGCCACCGCGCCATCATCCACGAGACCATAGCCGACCGGGCCGGCCATGGACGCGATGCGCGCTTTTATCAAGACAAATGATCCGCCGGACATCGCCATTTCCCTTGAGGTCTGCAGAGAAATCCCTTGCCTTCCATCGTAAGGATAAGATTATTGTCTAGTCAATAAGGAGCGTGAGGATGCAGGCGATTTTCGCGAGGCAAGCGCTGCTGCCCGAAGGCTGGGCGAGCGCGGTGAGGATCGAGCTGGGCCCGGATGGCACCATCGCCACGGTCGAAACCGGCGCCGCGCCCCTGCCGGGCGACCAGCAGGTGGCGATCCTGCTGCCTGCCCTGTCCAACCTGCACAGCCATGCCTTCCAGCGCGCCATGGCCGGCCTCACCGAACATCGGGGCCGGGGCCGCGACAGTTTCTGGACCTGGCGCGAGCTGATGTATCGCTTCGCCGCCGTCCTCACCCCCGACGATGTCGAGGCGATCGCCGCCCAGGTCCAGATCGAGATGCTGGAGGCCGGCCATGCCGCCGTCGCCGAATTCCATTACCTGCACCACCGGCCGGATGGCGGCGACCATGACGATATCGGCGAGATGTCGGCGCGGGTCGCGGCGGCGGCGGCGGAAACCGGCATCGGTCTTACCCATCTGCCGGTGCTCTATGCCCATGGCGGGGCCGGCGGCCAGTCCCTGAGCCCGGCGCAGGGGCGCTTCGGCTGCGATCTTGCCCGTTACGAACGCCTGATGACCTCGGCCGCTCGGGCGATCGCCGCCCTGCCCGCCGATTGCCGGCTGGGCATCGCGCCCCATTCCCTGCGGGCGGTGACGCCGGACCTGCTGAAAGCCGTCGTCGCGGCCCATCCCTCCGGCCCGATCCATATCCATATCGCCGAGCAGATGCAGGAAGTCCGGGACATCGAAGCCTGGCTGGGCGCGCGGCCGGTCGCATGGCTGCTGGACCACCTGCCGGTCGATCATCGCTGGTGCCTCGTCCATGCCACCCATATGACCGGGGCGGAAACCGGGGCGCTGGCGGCGAGCGGCGCCGTCGCCGGCCTGTGCCCGATCACCGAGGCCAATCTCGGCGACGGCTTCTTCCCCATCGAGGATTTCCGTGCCGGCGGCGGCCTGTGGGGTATCGGCTCCGACTCCAATGTCCGCATCGCCCTCGCCGAGGAATTGCGCCTGCTCGAATACGGCCAGCGCCTCGGCCTTCAGGCGCGGGCGGTGATCTGCCCGGAAGGCGCCTCCAACGGGCGAACGCTCTACGCGGAAGCGCTGGCGGGCGGTTGCCGGGCGCTGGGCCGCGATGCCGGCGCGATCGCGTCGGGGCGCCTCGCCGATCTGGTCGCCCTTGACGGCGAGGCCCTGATGCTCGACGGGCGGCAAGGCGATGCGGTGCTCGACGCCTGGATCTTCGCGGGCGACGACCGGCTGGTGGCCGAGGTCTGGTCCGCCGGCCGCCATACCGTCGCCGGCGGACGTCATCCGGCGCGGGAGAAGGTCGCCGCCCGCTTCCGCCAGACCCTGCGCCGCCTCCTCGCGGCGTGAGTTCGGTTTTGCCTCGGCACTGCTTCGTCAAATTCAAATGAATGTGATCGGAAACTGGCACTAGGCTTGGCCCCAGCACCACCGAGTGAGGGCATCATGCAGGCCGCGCGTATCGAGCCACCATCGTCCACCGATCCGATCGAGGCATTGAAAGCCAGCGCGGCCCGGCCCTTCGAGGATGCGCGGGCCATGCCGCCCGCGGTCTATACCTCCCCCGATGTCCTCGCCCGGGAGGAGGAGCGGATCTTCGCCCGTCAGTGGATCTGCCTCGGCCGGGCCAGCGCCCTGGCCCATCCCGGCGATTATCTGACCGACGAGATCGCCGGCCAGCCCATCCTGGTGCTGCGCGACCGGGATGGCGAGATCCGTGGCCTGTCCAACGTCTGCCTGCACCGGATGTCGACCCTGCTGGAAGGCCGGGGCAATGTCCGCACCATCGTCTGCCCCTATCACGCCTGGACCTATTCGCTGGACGGCGCCTTGCGCGGCGCCCCCCTGATGGAGAAGCAGGCCGGCTTCTGCAAGGACGCCTACCGCCTGCCGGCGGTGCGCACGGAAGTCTGGGAAGGCTGGATCTACGCGACGCTGGACCAGAGCCTGCCGCCGGTGGCCGAGCAATTCGCCGAACTCTCGACCATGATCGGCCGCTACGGCATGGCCGATTACATCGAGACGTTCCGCGAAGAACACGTCTGGGACACCAACTGGAAGATCCTGGCCGAGAATTTCATGGAGAGCTACCACCTGCCCATGCTGCACCGGGCGACGGTGGGGCCGCATTCCAAACTCGAGGAAATGGAATGCCCGCCGGGCCTGCCGGCCTTCAACTATCACTGGATCACCAAGGAAGCCTCGCTGCCGATCGGCAATGCCCATCCGGCCAACACAAGGCTGGAGGGGCACTGGCGGAAGACGACGGCGCTGCTGGCGCTATATCCGTCGCACCTCATCACCCTGACGCCCGGCTATTTCTGGTATCTGGTGCTGCGGCCGGTCGGGGTCGGCAAGGTGCACATCCTGTTCGGCGGCGGCCTGTCGCCGGAATTCGTCGAGGATCCGCGCGGCCCCGAATACATGGCGACGCTGAAGACCCTGCTCGACGAGGTGAACGCCGAGGACCGCCGCGGGGTCGAGGCGGTGTTTCGCGGCGTCAGCGCCCCCCTCGCCCGTCCGGGGCACCTGAGCCATCTGGAGCGGCCGAACTACGATTTCGCCCGCTATCTCGCCAGCCGCCTGACCTGAGCGGGGCCGCGCCGCCCTGTTTCGGAATTCCCGAAGCAGGGCTGCGCAAAAGCGTATTTTTTCAATTCCAGAACTGCGTGGACCATTGCCGCAGCGCAAAAGCAACGCGCGGCGAAGACGGAGCGGCGGACACAGGTGATGGGTCAAGAGAATCCCTTCGTTACATTCTCCCGGGTCGGCAAGAGCTATGACGGCCGCCAGAACGTCGTCCAGAATCTCGACCTCGACATCGCCAGGGGGGAATTCGTCTCGCTGCTCGGCCCGTCCGGCTCGGGCAAGACGACGACCCTGATGATGCTGGCGGGCTTCGAGACGCCGACCGAAGGCGAGATCAGCCTGGACGGCAAGCGCCTGAACGACCTGCCGCCGCACAAGCGCAACATCGGCATGGTGTTCCAGAATTATGCCCTGTTCCCCCACCTGACCATCGCCGAGAATGTCGCCTTTCCGCTGTCGGTGCGCGGCGTCTCCCGCGCCGAACAGAAAGTCCGCGTCGCCCGCGCCCTCGAGATGGTGGAATTGCCGCAGGTCGCCGGGCGCCGCCCCGGCCAGCTTTCGGGCGGCCAGCAGCAGCGTGTCGCCCTCGCCCGCGCCCTCGTGTTCGAACCCGCCCTCGTCCTGATGGACGAGCCGCTGGGCGCCCTCGACAAGCGCCTGCGCGAGACCATGCAATATGAGATCAAGCGCCTGCACCGCGACCTCGGCCTCACCGTCGTCTATGTCACCCACGACCAAGGCGAAGCCCTGACCATGTCCGACCGGGTGGCCGTGTTCTTCGACGGCCGCATCCAGCAGATCGCGGCGCCCGACGTGCTTTACGAAGACCCGCAGAATGCCTTCGTCGCCAATTTCATCGGCGAGAACAACGGCATCGCCGGCCGGGTGACCGACCTCGGCGGCGGCATGGCCTCGATGGAGGTCGGCGGCGCCCGCATCACCGGCAAGGCCGGGCGGGATCTGGCCGTGGGCGCCCCCGCCGTGCTGGCGCTCCGCCCCGAGCGCGCCCTGCTCGCGCCCATGGCGGGCGACATCCTCAACCGGGTGACCGGCACGGTCGAGGACATCACCTATTGCGGCGATCATCACCGGGTCGCGGTCACCCTCGCGGGCGACGGCGATTTCATCCTGAAGATCCCGAACACGACACATCACGCGCTGCCGCCGCCCGGCTCCCGGGTCGAGGTCGGCTGGCGGCCCGCCGACTGCAAGATCCTCACCCCGCCGCCGGCGGGCTGACGACACTGGGTGCAACAGGTTACACGTCACGACAGGAGATGGCTCGCCATGAAGTTCGACAGGAATATTGCCGGGGCGGCGCTGGTCGCCGGCCTCTGTATCGCCGGGGCGGCCAAGGCCGAGACGATCTCGGTCGTCACCTTCGGCGGCGCCTATGAGGCGGCGGCGAAACAGGCCTATTTCGACCCCTTCACCAAGGAAACTGGCACCGGCTTCTCGCTGGAAGCCTATGACGGCGGCCTCGCGAAGCTGAGCGCCATGGTCGAGGCGAAGAACACGACCTGGGATCTGATCGATCTCGAATCCAACGACGCCATCGCCGGCTGCGACGAAGGCCTGCTGCAGAAGCTGGATCTCGCCACCCTCGGCGACACCAGCGATTTCATCCCCGGCTCGATCACGCCCTGCGCGGTCGCGACCATGGTGTGGTCGACCGTCTTCGCCTATGACAAGACCAAGCTGGCGACGGCGCCGACCTCGATGGCCGACTTCTTCGACCTGAAGACCTTCCCCGGCAAGCGCGGCCTGCGCAAGAGCCCGAAGGCCACCCTCGAATGGGCGCTGATCGCCGATGGCGTCGCCGCCGCCGACGTCTACAAGGTTCTCGGCACGCCGGCCGGTGTCGACCGCGCCTTCAAGAAGCTGGATACCATCAAGAAGGACATCGTCTGGTGGGAAGCCGGCTCGCAAGCGCCGCAACTGCTCGCCGATGGCGCCGTGGTCATGGTCCAGGCCTATAACGGCCGCATTTCCAACGCGGTGAAGGAACAGGGCAAGCCCTTCGTCACCGTTTGGGACGGCCAGGTCTATGACTTCGAGTGGTGGGGCGTGCCCACGGGCGCGAAGAATGGCGACGCGGCGAAGAAATTCATCGCGTTCCAGGCCAAGCCCGAGGTCCTGTCGCAGCTGTCGAAATACATCGCCTATGCCCCGCCGCGCAAGAAGGCGGTCGAGCTGATCGACGCCGAGACCCTGAAGGGAATGCCGACGGCCCCGGCCAATTTCGGCAATGCCGTGCAGATCGACGTGCCGTTCTGGACCGACAATTTCGACGCCCTGAACAAGCGCTTCACCGCCTGGCTGGCGCAGTGAAGACCTGCCGGCCCGGAAGACCATGACAGTCACAACTGACAGAGACGACCGGGCCGGCGCCTTTCGCCGGGCCCGCCGGCGCGATGCCCGGCGGGCCTTCGCCCTTGCCGTGCCTTTGCTGGCCTTTCTGCTGATCACCTTCATCGCGCCGATCGTCATGTTGTTGATGCGCGGCGTGCAGAACCCCGAATTGTCGCGGGCGATGCCGGTGCTCAGCGCTTCGATCGGCGCCTGGGACGGCACCGGCCTGCCGGACGAGACCATCGCCGCCGCCTTCGCCGCCGACCTGCCGGGCGCGCAGGAATCGGGCAGCCTCGGCCCGCTCGCCCGGCGGCTGAATTTCTACCTGCCGGAATTCCGCAGCCTTCTGATGAAGACCGCGCGGCGCCTGCCGCCCGCCGCCGACGACTGGCGCGCCGCACTCGCCGCGATCGACGACCGCTGGGCGACGCCGGCGCCCTGGCGCGTGTTGCAGCGGGCCGCGATCAACCCGACGCCCGATTACCTGCTGGCCGCCATGGATGCCAAGGTCGGCCCCGAAGGCGGCGTGACCTCCGCGCCGGCCGATGAATCCGTCTATGTCGATGCCTTCGGCCGCACCTTCTGGATCAGCGCCGTCGTCACCGTCCTGTGCCTCGTCTTCGGCTATCCGGTCGCCTGGCTGCTGGCCAATCTGCCGCCGAAACAGGCCGACCGCCTGATGATCCTGGTCATCGTGCCGTTCTGGACCTCGCTGCTCGTCCGCACCACCGCCTGGTATGTGCTGCTGCAGCCGGGCGGCGTCATCAACAGCCTGCTGATCTGGTCGGGCCTGACGGCCGAGCCGCTGCCCCTCGTCTTCAACCGGACGGGCGTCTTGATCGGCATGACCCATATCCTGCTGCCCTTCATGATCCTCGCGATCTATTCGGTGATGAAGGGGATTTCGCCGACCTACATGCGGGCCGCCCTGTCCCTTGGCGCGCATCCCGTCGTCGCCTTCCTGCGCATCTATCTGCCGCAGACATTGCCGGGGGTCGGCGCGGGCTGTTTCCTCGTCTTCGTGCTCGCCCTTGGTTACTACATCACGCCGGCCCTGCTGGGCGGCGCGGGCGACGAGATGATCAGCCAGCTGATCGCGATCCAGACCAACCAGCAGCTGAACTGGGGTCTCGCCGGGGCGCTGTCCGCCTATCTCGTGCTGTTCACCCTGGTCTTCTATTTCATCTTCAACAAGCTGGTCGGCGTCGACCGGCTGCGCTTCGGGTGAGGCCATGGCGATGCCCAACGTCACCCTGACCGAGAAGATCGCCGCCCGCGCGGTGCGCTGGTTCGCCGCCCTCGTCATCATCTTCCTGATGGCGCCGATCCTCGTCATCATCCCGCTGTCGTTCAATTCGGGCAGCTATTTCTCCTATCCGATGGAGGGTTTTTCCCTTCGCTGGTACGAGGCGGTGTTCTCGGCCGGGGACTGGCGCCTCGCCTTCGGCAACAGTCTTGTAATCGGTATCGCCTCGACCCTGTTGTCGACCGTGCTCGGCACGCTGGCCGCCCTTGGCCTGTCGCGGCCGGAATTTCCCTTCCGGGCCGTGATCATGCCCCTGCTGATCTCGCCCATGATCATTCCGATCGTCGTCGTCGCCGTCGGTCTCTATCTCGTTTTCGCGCCGCTCGGCCTCATCGACAATTATCTGGGCGTCATCCTCGCCCATACCGCGCTGGGCACGCCCTTCGTCGTCATCACGGTGACCGCCACCCTGCTGTCCTTCGACCGCAGCCTGACCCGGGCGGCGGCGAGCCTCGGCGCCAATCCCTGGACCGTGTTCCGCCGGGTGACCCTGCCCCTGATCACGCCGGGCGTCGCCACCGGATCGATCTTCGCCTTCGCCACCTCCTTCGACGAGGTGATCGTCATCCTCTTCATCGGCGGGGCCGAGCAGCGCACGGTGCCGCGCCAGATGTGGAACGGCATCAGGGACAGGATCGACCCGTCGATCCTCGCCGTCGCCGCGCTGCTGATCGTCTTTGCCATCGCCCTGTTCATCACGCTCAACCGCCTGCGCGCCCGCGCGGAGAGGACCTGAGAGCCATGTCGGCCATCATCGACCACCTGACCGCCTTCAAATCCGGCAAGATCGCCCGCACCCACGCCATGCCGGGCGGCTTCTATACCGATCCCACCGTTCTCGACCTCGAGAAGGAAAAGCTGTTCCGGCGCGAATGGATCTGCATCGGCCATGCCGACGAAGTGAAGGCCCCGGGCGACTATTTCACCACCGAACTCGTCGGCGAGCCCCTGCTGGTACTGCGCAGCGGCGCGGGCGAGGTGAAAGTCTTCTCCAATGTCTGCCGCCACCGGGGCAATATCGTCGCCGAGGGGCGCGGCCGGCGCAATCTTCACGTCTGCGCCTATCACGCCTGGAGTTACGACCGCGACGGCCATCTGGCCCGCGCGCCGCTGATGGAAAAATCGCCGGCCTTCGATGCCGCCGCCTGCGGCCTGCCGCGCATCAGAACGGCCATCTGGCAGAAATTCATCTTCGTCAATCTGGACGGCGAGGCCAGCCCGCTCGAGGAGCGGCTCGCGCCGCTGGAGCCGCAGGTGCGCAACTACCACAACGAATTGCGTCACCTCTATTTCCAGCGCGAGGAAATCTGGGCGACCAACTGGAAATGCCTGTCCGAGAATTTCATGGAAGGCTATCACCTCGACGCGACCCATCCGCAGACCCTGAAACCGGTGACGCCCACCGGGCTTTGCGAATATGTGAAGGGCAACGGCTGGTTCACCGCCTACCGCGCGCATTACACGCCCGAGGCCGAGCAGCGCCGCCCCTTCCACCCGGACATGACGCTGCAGGAACAGCGCTTCTCCTATCTCTTCAGCGTGCTGCCCAGTTTCGTCGTCACCTATATGCCGCATCTGACGGTCTATCTGTGCCTGCGTCCCGTCGATGTCGATCATGTCGCCATCCGCTGGGGCATCGCCGGCCATGACGAGACCATCCCCGACGAGTTGCTGGCCGCCCATGTGAAATTCGCCGACGACTTCAACGCGGAAGACCGCGTGAAGCTGGAGACCCTGCAGAAGGGCCTAAAGTCCCGCTTCTACCAGCCGGGGCCGCTGGCCGCCGACGACTGGGAAGGCACGATCCGCGATTTCTACGATTACATGGCCCGCATGTTGACGGCCTGATGTTCAGCGCCGCAGGAGGCCCAGAAGCCCGGCCAGAAAGCGGTCGCATTCGGCCAGCTGCGCCTCGCTGACGAATTCGTCCGGCTTGTGGGCATCCGAAATATACCCGGGGCCACAGACGACGGTCGGCGTGCCGAGGTCGCGGCTGTAAAGCCCGCCTTCGGTGCCGAAACTGATCTTGCCGTGGCTGTTGCCGCCGGTCAGGGCCTTGGCGAAGGCGGTGATGTCGGCATCGGGCGAGGTTTCCATGGCCGGATAGGCTGAAATCGTCTCCAGCCGGATCGCCGCTTCGGGAAAACTCTCCCTCGCCGCGCCCTCGATCACCGCGACATCCTCCGCCAGCGCCTCGAGGATCGGCTCCAGCGCGTCGCCCGGCAGATGGCGGATCTCGAAATCGAGGGTGCAATCCTTCGGCACGATGTTCAGCGCCGTGCCGCCCCGGATCATGCCGACATGAACCGTCGAATGATCGATGTCGTAATCGCGGTCGCGGGCGCCGCTGCGCAGCAACTCCGTCTGCCGGCGGCGCAGGGCACCGATCAGGTCGCTGGCCAGATGGATGGCGTTGAGGCCCAGGGGCGCCAGGCTGGAATGACATTCCAGCCCGTGGCAATGGGCGCGGATCGCCGTCTTGCCCTTGTGCGCGACGACGACCTGCATCCCCGTCGGCTCGCCGACGATGCAGGCCTTGGGCCTGATACCAAGGCCGGCCAGCATGTCGATCAGGCGCCGCACGCCGACGCAGCCGATCTCCTCGTCGTAAGACAGCGCGAGATGCAGGGGCGTGTGCAGCGGGACATGCGCCGCCTGTTCGGCGAGGAAAAGGCAGGCGGCGATGAAGCCCTTCATGTCCGCCGTGCCCCGGCCGAAGAGCTTGCCGTCCCGCCGCGTCAGCCGGAAGGGATCTGAAGTCCAGGCCTGACCATCGACCGGCACGACATCGGTATGGCCGGCCAGCATGATGCCGGGCACGTCGCGCGGCCCGATGGTGGCGAAGAGATTGGCCTTGCGCCCCGCCTCGTCGAACACCAGCCGGCTTTCGACGCCGAGCGCCGTCAGCATCCCCTCGACCTCGCGGATGAGATCGAGGTTGCTGTCCCGGCTCACCGTTGGAAAGGCGATCAGCCGGTCCAGGATTTCGATGGTGCGCGACATGGGCGAAGACCTCGGCGACTCTCGGATGGCGCCATCATTGGCCGCCCCCCGCCGACATGCAATTCACGCCTGCCGAAGCAGGGTCTCGGCCTTTCCGATGCAGGCTTCGCATTTTAAATTGTAAACAATTAAATTGCCAACTTGACATCGCCCGTCGCGCCGATTTAAATCGCACTCAATTGAATTGCTCAACATCAAAAACGGAGACAGACATGACCGACACCATCACCCGGACCGCGATCAGCCCGAGCCGGCGCTCCATCCTCGGCGGCGTCGGCCTTGCCGCGGCGAGCGCCGTCGTCGGCGCCCCCGCCGTCGCCGCCCAGGCCACCGCTTCCTCCGCCAAGCCCCCCCAGGAAAGGACCAAATCCATGCATTCGATCACCACCCGCGACGGCACGAGCATCGCCTTCAAGGACTGGGGCTCGGGCGAGCCCGTCATTCTCAGCCACGGCTGGCCGCTGAACGCCGACAGCTGGGAATCCCAGGCCTTCTTCCTGGCCGACAACGGTTTCCGCGTGATCACCCACGACCGCCGCGGCCACGGCCGCTCCAGCCAACCGTGGGACGGCAACGACATGGACAACTACGCCGACGACCTGGCGGAGTTGATCGAGGCGCTGGATCTGAAGGGCGTGAGCCTGTTCGGCTTCTCGACCGGCGGCGGTGAAGTCACCCGTTACATCGGTCGCCATGGCGAGAAGCGCGTGAAGCGCCTCGGCCTCATTTCGGCGGTCTCGCCCTTCATGCTGAAGACGGACAGCAACCCCAAGGGCACGCCGATCGAGGTGTTCGACGGGCTGCGCGCCGCTAGCCTGAAGGACCGCTCCCAGCTCTACAAGGATATCGCCGGCGGTCCCTTCTTCGGCTTCAACCGTCCGGGCGCCCAGGTCTCGCAGGGCATGATCGACAGTTTCTGGGCGCAAGGGATGCTGGCGGGCCACAAGTCGGCCTATGACAGCATCAAGGCGTTCTCGGAAACCGACATGCGGGAAGACCTGAAGCGGGTCACCGTGCCGACCCTGATCGTCCATGGCGACGACGACCAGATCGTGCCGATCGACGCCGCCGGGCGGGCCGCGGCCGAGATCGTGAAACATGCGGTGTTCAAGGTCTATGCCGGCGCCCCGCACGGCCTGACCGACACCCACAAGGACCGGCTGAACGCCGATCTCCTGGCCTTCCTGAAGAGCTGACCGCCCCCCTCAGCCGTCAGCCTTCAGCCCTCGTCCTCACCCGTCTCGCCGAGGCGGGTGAGGAAATCCTCGATGTCCTCGATGCTGGCGGAGAAGCGATAGTCCTTGTCGCCGAAGACGATCTTCGCCGTCTCCTCGTCGCGCAGCATGTAACCGCCATGCTTCAGGACCTGGGCGTCCGGCTTCTGGGCCTTCAGGATGTTGAGGCCGTAACGCACCGCGACGCGGCGGATACGGCGCTCGACGGCGGCCAGACTGTCACGACGCGACATGCGCTTCTCCTCCCGCTCAGCCCTGGAGCTTCGCTTTCAGGATGTCGTTCACCGCCGCCGGATTGGCCTTGCCCTGGGTCGCCTTCATCACCTGACCGACGAAGAAGCCGAAGAGCTTGTCCTTGCCCGAGCGGTATTCGGCGACCTTGTCCTGGTTCCTGGCCAGCACGTCGTCGATCGCGGTCTCGATCGCGCCGGTGTCGGTGACCTGACGCAGGCCCTTTTCCTCGACGATTGCGGCCGGGGCCTTGCCGGTCTCGACCATCGCCTCGAACACTTCCTTGGCGATGCGGCCGGAAATCGTGTCGTCGGAGATGAGGTCGATCAGTTGGCCGAGGCTTTCCGCCGAGACGGGACTGTCGGCAACCGACTTGCCGAGGCGGTTCAGCATGGCGAAGTAATCGCCCATGATCCAGCTCGCGGCGAGCTTGGGATCGCGGCCCCTGGCGACCGCCTCGAAGAAGTCGGCGGGTTCCCGTTCGGCGACCAGCACCCAGGCGTCATAGGGCTTGATGCCATATTCGGCGACGAGGCGGGCCTTCTTCTCGTCCGGGAGTTCCGGCAGGCCGGCCTCGATGGTCTTCACCCATTCGGGATCGAGCACGAGGGGCAGCAGGTCCGGGTCCGGGAAATAGCGGTAATCATGCGCGTCTTCCTTCGAGCGCATGGAGCGGGTGACGCCCTTCACGGAATCGAACAGGCGGGTTTCCTGCCGGATCTCGCCGCCGTCTTCCAGGATGTCGATCTGGCGCCGCGCCTCGTATTCGATCGCCGCGCGAACGAAGCGGATCGAATTGACGTTCTTGATCTCGCAGCGCGTGCCGAAGGGCGCGCCCGGGCGCCGCACCGAGACGTTCACGTCGGCGCGCATGGAGCCTTCCTCCATGTTGCCGTCGCAGGTGCCGAGGTAACGCAGCACGGTACGCAGCTTGGTGATGTAGAGCGCCGCTTCCTCCGCCGTCCGCATGTCCGGCTCGGAGACGATTTCCATCAGCGCGACGCCGGCCCGGTTCAGGTCGACGAAGGTCAGGTTCGGATGCTGGTCGTGCAGCGACTTGCCCGCGTCCTGTTCGAGATGCAGCCGGGTGATGCCGATCTCGCGCGTCGAGCCGTCGGGCATGTCGAGGAGAAGGCGCCCCTCGCCCACGATCGGGTCCTTGTACTGCGAGATCTGATAGCCGTTGGGCAGATCGGCATAGAAGTAGTTCTTGCGGTCGAAGACCGAGGTCAGGTTGATCCTGGCCTTGAGGCCGAGACCCGTCCGCACCGCCTGCTCGACGCAATAGCCATTGATCACCGGCAACATGCCGGGGAAGCCGGCGTCGACGGTCGAGACCTGGGAATTGGGCGGGGCGCCGAAGGCCGTGGCCGCGCCCGAGAACAATTTGGCGTTGGAGACGACCTGGGCATGGACCTCGAGGCCGATGACCATTTCCCAATCACCGGTCGCACCCTTGATCAGTTCGGACATGTCAGGCCCTCCACCAGGCTGCGGGTTTGGCATTGAAGCCGGCTGCCCGCTCCAGCGCATAGCCGACATTGAGGACGCCGGCTTCGTCGAAGGCCTTGCCGATGACCTGAAGGCCCAGCGGCAGACCTTCCGCCGACAGGCCGGCGGGCACCGACATGGCGGGCAGGCCGGCCAGATTGGCGGTCACGGTGAAGACGTCGCCCAGATACATGGCGATGGGGTCGGCCTTCTCGCCCGAAGCAAAGGCGGCCGAGGGCGTCGTCGGCGCCAGGATGGCGTCGACCGTCTCGAAAGCCGTCTCGAAGTCGTTGGCGATCAGGCGGCGCAGCTTCTGCGCCCTGGTGTAATAGGCATCGTAATAGCCGGCCGAGAGGACATAGGTGCCGATCAGGATGCGGCGGCGCACTTCCGCGCCGAAGCCTTCACCCCGCGTGTTCTCGTACATCTCGGTCAGGTCCTTGCCCGGCACGCGAAGGCCGAAGCGAACCCCGTCATAGCGCGCGAGGTTGGACGAGGCTTCCGCCGGCGCGACGATGTAATAGGCCGGCAAGGCGTATTTCGAATGGGGGAGCGAGACCTCCACCACCTCGGCCCCGGCGGCGCGCAGCCACTCGGCGCCCTGCTGCCACCATTTTTCGATCTCGGCCGACATTCCGTCGACCCGATATTCCCTGGGGATACCGATCTTCTTGCCGCGCAGGTCGCCGGTCAGGGCGGCGGCGTAATCGGGCACCGGCACGGGCACGCTGGTCGAATCATGCGGATCGTGACCGGCGATGGCGCCGAGCAGGATGGCGGCGTCGGTCACCGTCTTGGTCATCGGCCCCGCCTGTTCCAGCGAGGAGGCGAAGGCGATGATGCCGAAGCGCGAGCAGCGGCCATAGGTCGGCTTGATGCCGACGGTGCCGGTGAAGGCCGCCGGCTGGCGGATCGAGCCGCCCGTGTCGGTGCCGAGCGCGGCGACGCAGAGATCCGCCGCCACCGCCGCCGCCGAGCCGCCGGAGGAGCCGCCGGGGACGAGCGCGGCCGTATCGCCATTGCGCCGCCAGGGGTTCACCACCGGGCCGTAGTAAGAATTCTCGTTCGAGCCGCCCATGGCGAACTCGTCCATATTGGCCTTGCCCAGCATGACCGCACCTTCGCGCCACAGGCTGGTGGTCACGGTCGACTCGTAAGTCGGCGTGAAGCCATCGAGGATGTGGGAAGCGGCGGTGGTCAGCACGCCCTTCGTGCAATAGAGGTCCTTGATCGCCAGCGGCAGGCCTTCGAGGCTGCCGGCGGTGCCCGCCGCGATCCGCGCATCCGAGGCCGCCGCCTGCTCGAGGGCGAGTTCCGGCGTTTCGGTGATATAGGCGTTGAGGCCGCGCGCCGCTTCCATCGCGCCGAGATAGGCGCGGGTCAATTCGACCGACGAGAATTTGCGGGCGCGCAGGCCCTCGCGGGCCTCGGCAAGGGAGAGGCGGGTCAGATCGGACGTCATCACTCGACCACCTTCGGCACGGTAAAGAAGCTCTCCAGCCGGTCGGGCGCATTGGCCAGGACCTTTTCCGCGTCGCCGCCATCGGTGATGACATCGGCGCGCAAGGGCAGGGAGCGGTGGACGACGCTGGTCAGCGGCGCGACGCCGCTGACATCGACGGACTGGAGCTGTTCGACGAAGTGAAGAATGCCGTTCACCTCGTCGGCGAGGGCGGGCAGTTCGGCGTCATCGACGCGGATGCGCGCGAGACGCGCGACTTTCTTGACCGTAGCGGGATCGACCGACATGAGCTTGCTTCCCGGAAAATGCAGGCCGGGAACCTAGCAACCCCCATGGGCTGGTGGCAAGACCGGCCGTCAGGTGGGTGCGATGTCGCAGCCGCAGACCGGACAGGCGGTGGCGGTCTGCAGCGGCAGTTTGATGCCCGCCTGCTCGAGCAGGCCGAGCGCCTTCTGCAGATGTTCGCTATGGGGCGAGACCTCGCAGCGCGCGGCATAGAGCGCGCCGTCTTCCGGCCCCAGAGGCTGGCTGGTCCAGGCCCGTGCCGAAGCCGCCGCCATCACGAGGCTGGGTGCCGAGACGGAACCAAAGAGAAATGCACGCCGGCTGATGCTCATGATCACTCGCCTGTTCTCCCCCGGCCCCGAACATCCCCCCGGAACCGCGCCCTGTCAATTCGGCGGAATGAAGGGCTGCACCACGGCGGCGAAGGCCGGCAGCGCCTCGCACCTCTCGCCGAGCGCGGCGAGCGCCGGCCAGCGCCCGGCATCGAACAGCTCAGGGTGCGCCTCGCGCAAAAACCGCAGCGCGCAGCCAAGGGCGATATCCGCCTGTCCCGGCCCCGCCCCGGCGAAGAACGGCCCGGCCAGCGC
>NZ_JBAQRT010000085.1:0-17346 GCF_049306435.1 Zavarzinia sp. | reverse complement strand
GCCTCGGGCCGGGCGGCACGCTGGGGCCGGCCCTTGCGGCCACGGACGCGGTAGCGCAGGGCGCCATCTTCCAGCGTCAGCTTCTCGTAGCCGAGAGCGCGCATGACGGCGACGAATTCCTCGTTCGAGCAGCCGACGAGGCCGGTCAATTCACCGGTCGGGACGATCAGGTCCTCGCCCTGCTTGTCGCGCAGGGCCTGGTCCAGACGCTCCAGCATGTCGATGCGGACAGCCTTGGCGCCGCAGCGGCGGAAGCCGGCGACGGTCAGCCATTCGTCCGGGGTCTGGCCGTCGAGCGGATAGGCGACGTGGCCGGCGGCCGGGGGGACGACCGAGCCGCCGCCGGTCGCGATCGCCAGCAGGGTCAGTTTCAGCTGGGTCGCCTCGGGCTTCAGCAGGCCGGGCAGATAGACCGTCAGCTTGCCGAACTTGACGCCGAGACGGCGGAGTTCGGCCCGGGCGGGCTGGGTCAGGGCATCGAGTTCGGCGGCGATGTCGCGCCGGGGGATGGCGCCCAGCGCCTCGCCCAGGCGAAAGGCGAGGCCGCGGGCCGGGCCGGGCAATTCCTCGGCCGTCTGCAGCTTGGTCAGGGCGCCGAGCACGGCTTCGACACGGGCGGTGACGAAACGCTCCACCCGGTGCAGCACGCGGTCGCGTTGCGCCCCGTCGAGCAGTTCATGGGGCAGCAGATGCACCCGGGGGTGCAACGCATCGCGCCCCGGCATCAGCCGGGCGAGCACGGCGCCGTCCCACAGCACGCGGCCTTCGGGGTCGAGTTTGAACACCTCGTCGCCAGCGGCTTCGAGTTCTTCGGTTCGGCGCGTGACCTCGGGACCGAGGGCGCGGTTAGCGGCGGCGAGGACCGCCTTGCCGTCGGCGCCTTCGGCGTCCGGATCGGGGATGAATTTCAGGCCAGACATGCGTCCCACATACTCCCCTTCGACGAGAACGTCACCTGTGGAGTCGACAGCTCCCAGCAACTCATTCTCGCCAGCCAGTCTTCTGATCAGCGCGGACGATCGTCGATCGACGAAACGCTGGGTCAGTTTTTCGTGTAGCGCGTCCGACAGGCGATCTTCGATCGAACGGGCCTGTTCCTGTAGCGCCTCCGGGCGCTCAAGCCAATCCCCTCTGTACGACACGAAGGTCCAGGTGCGGATATGGGCCAGCCTGGTCGCCAGCGTATCGATGTCGCCGAGGGTATCGTCCAGCCGCCGCAATTGCTCCTCGACCCAGGGGCCGGGCAGGCGGCCCTCGGTCGCGAGATGGCGGAAAATCCGGCCGAGCAGGCGGACATGGACATCCGCCATGGTCTTGCGGAAGTCCGGAATCTGGCACACCTGCCACAGAAGCGCGACCCGCGAGCGGCCGGTGGCGAGGGCGGCGATTTCATCATCCTCGGCGAGGGCGCGCAGGGTCGACTGGTCGTCGGCGTCGCGCACCCGCAGCAGGCCGGGCAGCGGCGGTGGCCGCTCCAGCGAGGCGAGAAGGGCGCGGGGCGTCGAGAAATCGAGCTCGGCCGAGCGCCATTGCAGCTGGCGCACGGGATCGAAGCGGTGGTTCTCGACCCGCGCGATCATGTCTTCGTCGAAGGGCTCGATGCCGGCGGTGGTGCCGAAGGTGCCGTCGCGCATGTGGCGGCCGGCGCGGCCGGCGATCTGGGCGACCTCGGTCGGCAGCAGGGGGCGCTGGCGCTGGCCGTCGAATTTCTCGAGGCTGGCGAAGGCGACGTGATCGACGCCGAGGTTCAGGCCCATGCCGACGGCATCGGTCGCCACCAGATAATCGACCTCGCCCGCCTCGAACAGCGCGACCTGGGCATTGCGCGTCCGGGGCGACAGCGCGCCGAGAACGACGGCGGCGCCGCCCCGCTGGCGCCGGATCGCCTCGGCGAGGGCATAGACCTCGGCGGCCGAGAAGGCGACGATCGCGGAACGCCGGGGCAGCCGGGCCAGCTTCCGGTAGCCGGCGTGGGACAGGGTGGACAGGCGGGGGCGCGAGACGAAGGCGGCATCGGGGATCAGGCGGCGGATCACCGGCCGCATGGTCTCGGAGCCGAGGAACAGGGTCTCGGTCAGGCCGCGCGCCCGCAGCAGGCGGTCGGTGAAGACATGGCCGCGCTCGAGATCGGTCGCCAGCTGGATTTCGTCGACCGCCAGGAAGTCGAACATGCGGTCCTGCGGCATGGCCTCGACCGTGGCGACCCAGTAGCGGGCATCGCGGCCGATCACCTTTTCCTCGCCGGTGATGAGCGCGACCGCCGCCTCGCCCTTGATCTTCACCACACGGTCATAGACCTCGCGGGCAAGGAGGCGCAGGGGCAGGCCGATGATGCCGGTCCGATGCGCCAGCATCCGCTCGATGGCGAAATGGGTCTTGCCGGTGTTGGTCGGGCCGAGAACGGCGGTGACCCTGCCTTCGGCGACCACGGAGACGGTCGGGCGGGCGAAGGGACGAAGGGGGGCGGACATGACGGCCTGAACATCGGATGCGGGCGGACAAATCTCAAGTCCTTCCTTGTCCGCCAGCTCCCGGCGATCGAATGATGTCCGCCGCGCCCCGCTCAGGCGTAGGGCGAGGATGCCGTCCGCCGGTCAGGCGTGAACATTTCGCCAAAGGACGACGCGAGGACGAGCCAGAAGACGAAGCCGCCGCACAGGCCAAGGGCGAAGCAGGTGGCGACGAAAGCCGTGGCGGGGCCGATGCCGCTCCAGCCAAAGGCGAGGTCGACGATGGCCAGCGTGTGGCCGCCGACCGTGCCGCCCGGCTCGCTGCCGAGCAGCAGAACGAGAAGGGGAGGCAGGGCCGCGACCAGACCGCCAAGGCCCATGACCAGCGGCAGGCGGGGCGGCAGGTGTCGGCGCAGGGCAAGATAGAGCGGCAGGCCGAGGACGAGGCTCGGCAGGTAGCCGCCGACAAGGGCGACCAGCAGGAAATCGCCTATGCGACTGGTGGTCGCCGGTTCGGCCAGGGCCACGATCGCCGCCGGCAGCAGGGGAGCGAGAAGGAAAGCGGCCACGGCCTGCCGGTTGCCTGGAGGCTGGATGCTCATGGCGGTAAATCCAATATGGGTAAAGATGTCGCCATTATGAATGTTTACTGAAAATTAGCCATGGTTTTCACGCGGCAACACCGACCCACAATGTCTCATTGACGTCGCGTAATGCTGATGTTTTGACGGAATCTCACGATTTGGCATTCTGTTTCCGGCGCATTCGTTCTTTACCGGCTGTTTACTGGATTGCCGTCAAGGTTCATGCCGCACATTGGCTGAACAATATCCAAGATAATGGGGGAGCAAATGCGGTTCGGGATGCCCGGCGCGCAGCGGCGGAAGATCATCGAGGCGGTGGCGATCCCGGAGGACGCGGGCGCCAAAGCGGAGACCGTCGATATTCAGCGGCTGTATCGCTCGATCGACAGGTCGCAGGCCGTCATCGAATTCACGCTCGATGGGACCATCCTGAAAGCCAACGAGAATTTCCTGTCGCTGTTCGGCTACAGCCTGGACGAGGTGGTGGGGCGCCATCACCGCATGTTCGCCGATCCGGCCTTCGCCCAGAGCGCCGCCTATGGCGAGTTCTGGGCCAGGCTGCGCAGCGGGACTTTCAACGCCGGGCAGTACAAGCGGGTGGGCCGCGGCGGCAAGGAACTTTGGCTGCAGGCCAGCTACAATCCGGTGCTCGACGAGAATGGCCATCCGGTCAAGGTCGTCAAATTCGCGACCGACATCACCGCCCAGCGTCTGAAACAGGCCGAGGACGAGGAGCAGCTGAAGGCGCTGCAGCGATCGCAAGGGGTGATCGAATTCTCGCTCAAGGGCGAGATTCTCGACGTCAATGACAACTTCCTGAAGATGCTGAGCTATGGCCGCGACGAGGTTGTCGGTCGCCACCACAGCATGTTCGTCGACAAGGTCTTCCGGTCCTCGGGCGCCTATGACGCCTTCTGGATCAAGCTGGGCCAGGGCACCTATGACAGCGGCCAGTACAAGCGTCTGACGCGGGATGGCCGCGAAATCTGGATCCAGGCCAGCTATAACCCGGTGCTCGACATCAACGGCAAGCCGTTCAAGGTCGTGAAATATGTCACCGCCGACATCACCGATCAGGTCTCGATGGTGGTCAGGACCAAATCCGTCGCGAACACGGTCGCGTCGGCGGCGACCAATGTGCGCTCGACCGCGGAAGCCGTGACCAACACGGCCGCGGATACGACCCATCAGGCGGCGGCGGTTTCAGCGGCGGCCCGGCAGGCTTCGGCCAATGTACAGACCGTGGCCTCGGCCAGCGAGGAACTCGCGGCCTCCGTCTCCGAAATCAGCCGGCAGATCGTCGGGTCCTCCAATGTGACGCGCCAGGCGGTGGAAGAGGCGACGACGGCCAACAGCCTGTTCGGCGATCTGTCGGAAGCGGCGCTGCGCATCGGCGACATCATGAAGCTGATCCGCGACATCGCGGGACAGACCAATCTTCTGGCGCTGAACGCCACGATCGAGGCGGCCAGGGCCGGCCAGGCCGGCCGCGGCTTCGCCGTCGTCGCGTCGGAAGTGAAGGCCCTGGCCAACCAGACCGCCAAGGCGACCGAGGATATCGGCGCCCAGATCGATGCCATGCAGGTCGCGACCAACAATTCCGTCGAAGCCGTGCGCAATGTCAGCCAGACCATCGGCAAGAGCGCCGAGATCACGGCGATCATCGCTTCCGCCGTCGAGGAACAGCGGGCGGCGACGGATGAAATCTCCCGCTCGGCGGTGCAGGCCGCCGAAGGCACGGAAGACGTGACGACGAATATCGCCGGGGTCAGCCAGGGGGCGGAAGTCGCCACCGAACAGGCGCGGGTCCTGCTGCAGGCCGCCGGCGACATGTCGGAACAGGCGACGGTCCTGCTCCGCGATGTCGACGCCTATCTCGCCCGCATCGGCGCCTGAGTCCGCGCCTTCGGCTCAGAAGCTCCAGCTGACGCTGGCGGAGCCGAAGCGCGACAGGCCGTCCTGGCCTTCGAACTCCTCGCTCCGGATCACGTAGGAATAGGTGATCCGGGTCGCGCCGAAGAAGACCGAGGCGCCCAGCTGGGCGTCGCCCACGATGGTCTGCTTGTCGACATGGGGGCTGTCCTCGAAGGTGTTGCCGTCGAGGAAGATGTCGCGCAGCACGGCGCGTCCCTCGACGCCGGCGAAGACATACCAGCCGAAACCCTCGCGCTTGTCGTAGAAGGCCGTGCCCGCCAGGGCCGGGCGGATGCGCGGCGCGCCGAAATCGGATTCGAGATTCTGGCCCAGGCGGAGCATGAGGCCGCCCGCGACATAGGTCGCGACATTGCCGAGCGACAGCGTGGCGCTGGGCGTCAGATCGAGCCCGAGGCCCGTGCGCGGCCCGGTCAGGCTGATCGCCCGCCATTTACGGTCGAAGATCAGATTGGCGCCGAATTCGTCCTTGATCTGATGGTCCCAGCCTTCGGCGTGATTGTCGCCGATCAGGTCGTGGAAATTATTCTGCACCTCTTCGCCGAGGGCGGAGGGGCCGACCGTGCCGAGCTGAAGCTCGATCGTGTTCAGGACATCATCGTCGTAGGAAACGAGGGACACCGCGCCGAACAGCCAGGCGGCATAGGGCCGGTCCGTGGGGTCGGGGGTCGGGGTCGCGGTTTCTTCCGGCGTGTATATCGTGTGGCCGAGGGACAGGCCCCAGCGCCGCTGCGAATCCGGGCCAAGGAAGAAGCCGAAGAGATCCGCCGCATTCTCCATCGCCGATGGCGGCGCCGAAGGCGACAGCCAGGAGAATTGCACGCCGTTGCTGTAGTAGCGGTCGGTGGCGGCGAAAGCGTCGTTTTCCCACTGAAAGGTGAAGGTCCCGTTGGGATCCCGGGGGGGCGCGGAGGCCGCTTCTGTCGCTTGGGCGGCTGCGCTCCACAACAGGGCGGCCGTCAGTGCCGGCAGAATGTTGATCGGGCGCATGAATACCTCGGTAACGGCGGGCAGGGGCCAGCCGATTCGACCAAAGCATGACGCAACCGCCCGTCGTCTGCAAACTCCCCTCCCGCTCGTTGACTTCTTCGGGCGGAAGACCCTATTACGACGGTGGAATTGTAAGGGGATGGCGGGCAATGGCCGATTTTCCGAAGCGCAGCCTTGAAGACTGGCAGGCACTCGTATCGAAGGAACTCGGCGGCAAGCCGGCGGACAGTCTGACGTGGGACACGCCGGAAGGCATCGCCGTGAAGCCGCTCTATACGGCCGCCGATGTCGAAGGGTTGGAAACCGCCGACACGCTGCCGGGCTTCGCCCCCTTCACCCGGGGCGTGCGTGGCTCGATGTATTCGAACCGGCCCTGGACCATCCGCCAGTACGCCGGCTTCTCGACCGCGGAAGCGTCGAACGCCTTCTATCGCAAGAATCTGGCCGCCGGGCAGATGGGTCTTTCCATCGCCTTCGATCTCGCCACCCACCGCGGTTATGACAGCGATCATCCGCGCGTGACCGGCGACGTCGGCAAGGCGGGCGTCGCCATCGACAGCGTCGAGGACATGAAGGTCCTGTTCGATGGCATTCCGCTCGACAAGATGTCGGTCTCGATGACCATGAACGGCGCCGTGCTGCCCTGTCTCGCCAATTACATCATCGCGGCGGAAGAGCAGGGCGTGTCGCAGGACAAGCTCTCGGGCACGATCCAGAACGACATCCTGAAGGAGTTCATGGTCCGCAACACCTATATCTATCCGCCCGAGCCTTCGATGCGGATCATCGCGGACATCATCGCCTATACCTCGGTCAACATGCCGAAGTTCAACTCGATCTCGATCTCCGGCTACCACATGCAGGAAGCCGGCGCGAATCAGGTTCAGGAACTGGCCTATACCCTGGCCGACGGCCTCGAATATGTCCGCGCCGCCCTGTCCAAGGGCCTCGACGTCGATGCCTTCGCCGGGCGCCTGTCGTTCTTCTTCGCGATCGGCATGAACTTCTTCATGGAAGTTGCCAAGCTGCGCGCCGCCCGCTTCCTCTGGGCCGAGATGATGGCCCAGTTCAAGCCGAAGAAGGCCTCCAGCCTGATGCTGCGCACGCACTGCCAGACTTCGGGCGTCAGCTTGACCGAGCAGGATCCCTACAACAACGTCGTGCGCACCGCCTATGAGGCGATGGCGGCGATCTTCGGCGGCACCCAGTCGCTGCACACCAATTCGCTCGACGAGGCGATCGCCCTGCCGACCGAATTCTCGGCCCGCATCGCCCGCAATACCCAGCTCATCCTCGCGGAAGAGACGGGCGTCACCCATGTCGTCGATCCGCTGGGCGGTTCCTACTATGTCGAGGCGCTGACGGCTGACCTCGTGAAGGAAGCCCGGAAGCTGATCGCCGAAGTGGAAGAGATGGGCGGCATGACCAAGGCGGTCGAGACCGGCCTGCCTAAGCTCCGCATCGAGGAATCCGCCGCCCGCCGTCAGGCCGCCATCGACCGGGGCGAGGAAGTCATCGTCGGCGTAAACAAATACCGCCTCAAGGAAGAAGCACCCGTCGATATTCTCGATGTCGACAATGTCGCCGTCCGCGAATCCCAAGTCGCTCGCCTGAAGCAGATCCGCGCCACCCGCGACGAGGCGGCGGTTCAGGCCGCGCTGAACGCCCTGACCGAAGGCGCCAGGAGCACCGAGGCCAATCTTCTCGACCTCGCCGTGAAGGCGGCCCGTGTCCGCGCCACGGTCGGCGAGATTTCCGACGCGCTGGAAAAGGTCTTCACCCGCCACAAGGCGGTGATTCGCTCCATCTCCGGCGTCTATGGCGCTGCCTATGAAGGCGACGAGGGCTTCGACCGCATCCGCAACGAGGTCGCCGCCTTCGCCCGCGAGGAAGGCCGCCGTCCGCGTATGCTGGTCGCCAAGATGGGCCAGGATGGTCACGACCGCGGCGCCAAGGTGATCGCCACCGCCTTCGCCGACATCGGCTTCGACGTCGACGTCGGCTCGCTGTTCCAGACCCCGGCGGAAGTCGCCCGCGACGCGGTCGAGAACGACGTTCATGTCGTCGGCGTCTCGTCCCAGGCCGCCGGCCACAAGACCCTGGTGCCCGAGTTGATCGCCGAACTGAAGAAGGCCGGCGCGGACGACGTGCTGGTGGTCTGCGGCGGCGTCATCCCGGCGCAGGACTACGACTTCCTCTACAAGGCGGGCGTCGCGGCCATCTATGGCCCCGGCACCAATATCCCGTCCGCCGCGGCCGAGATCATGTCGATCATCGCCAAGCGTCGTCAGGCGGCGTAAGCCGCCTGGCCGCACTCGTCATGCCGGCGAAAGCCGGCATCTCGGGCCGGCTGGGGCGCCCATGCCGTTGAAAGGCCCCGGCCTGCGCCGGGGCGACGGCCGTACTGAAGCGCTCAGCCGCCCATGCCCTTCATGTCCGGCGGGGGCAGCAGGGCGGCGGCGTCGCTCAGGGGTTCGCCCCTGGCGAGGGCGCGGTGGATCAACTGCGCGACGGTGACGCCATATTCCGTCTTCACCTGCACCTTCACCGGGATCGCCCGCGGCAATTCGGGGAAGCGGACGAACCAGATGTGGACTTCGTTCGGGTAATTCTTGGCGTCCGACCGTTCCCAGGTCGGATCGAAACCCTTGATCCGCTTGTAGCGGATCAGGCAATGGATCGCCTCGCCTTCATAGAAATCACCGTTGCCGCCGTCGATATGGTCCGTGCCCTTGTTCTCGAAGGCGACGTCATAGCGCCGCCGGCCGTCGAAGATCTTGAACGAGCGCTGGCAGATCTGGTTTTCCGGGCCGGTTTCGGCGGCCAGGATGGCGGCGGTCGCGGGATCGGTCGCGCCCAGCAGGAACTCCGGCTCGACCGGGCGGCGGCCATCCTCGGCATTGGGCGGCACGGCGACGATCTCGCGCGGCCCCTTGTCGTCGAAATAGACATCGACCGAGCGGCGCTTGCCGACCCGGCCGTCATAGCGGACCTGGAACAGGCTGGGGCGGGCGCCGTCCTCGGCCTTGGGGTCGAAGCGGCCGTCGACCCTTGTCAGCATCCGGGCCTGAAACAGGCCCTCCCACAGGCCGACGGTGCGGGTGAGATTGTCCATCCGGTAGCGGCCGCCATCGACAACGGTTTTCGTGTCGACCTCGACGATAGGCAGGCCGCCCAGGAAAACCCGGTAGGTCAGGTCGACCCGGTCCGGTCCGGCGGCGAGCGCGGCGGCGGGCAGGGCGGTCGCGAGGGCGAGGGCGGCGGCGAGATGGCGGACGATACGCATGGGCCAATCCTCCGGTTTCGGGCTGTCGGGGAGAATTCCGATGTCGCGGGGGCTTGGCCTGACCGCCTCTCCCCTGATAAATCCAGCGGATGATGACAGGTTCCGTTTCCGCCGGCGAGCCGGCACCCATGACCGGCGCGACGCAGGCGCTCGCCACCGGCATAATCGCCGGCGAGCGGCGCGCCTTGGCCCGCGCGATCACCCTCGTCGAATCGACGAGGCATGATCACCGCATCCAGGCCTCCCGCCTGATCGAGCATCTGCTGCCCAGTACCGGAAGGGCGATCCGCATCGGTTTCTCCGGCCCGCCCGGTGTCGGCAAATCCACCTTCATCGAAGCCTTCGGCACCTGGCTGACGCGAAGCGGCCGCAAGGTCGCCGTGCTCGCGGTCGATCCGTCGTCCAGCCGCTCCGGCGGCTCGATCCTCGGCGACAAGACGCGGATGGAAACCCTCTCGCGCGAGCCGAACGCCTATATCCGGCCCAGCCCGTCGAGTTGCACCCTGGGCGGTGTCGCGCGGCGGACGCGCGAGGCCATGCTGCTGACCGAGGCGGCGGGCTTTGACGTGGTCTTCATCGAGACCGTGGGCGTCGGCCAGTCGGAAACCGCGGTCGCAGACATGGTCGATCTCTTCGTCCTGCTGGCCTCGCCCGCGGGCGGCGACGATCTTCAGGGTATCAAGCGCGGCATCATGGAACTGGCCGATCTGCTGATCGTCACCAAGGCGGATGGCGACCTCGCCCTGGCGGCGCAGCGCGCGGCGTCGGAGTTGCGCTCCGCCCTCCACCTGATGCGGCCCAAGGTGCCGTGCTGGCGCCCCAAGGTGCTGACCGTCTCGTCGGTGTCGGCGACCGGCATGGACGCGGTCTGGGCCACCATCAACGAATTCCGCCAGGCGATGGAAACTTCAGGTGAATTGGCGAAGCTGCGCGCCGAACAGGCGCGGGCCGCGCTGTGGCGCGAGATCGAGGATGGCCTGATCACCGCCCTCAAGGACCATCCCACGGTCGCCGCAGAGGCTCCGGGGCTCGAAAGCGCCGTCGTCGCCCGCGAGACGACCCCGACCCTCGCCGCCGAACGCCTGCTGACCGCCTTCCTCGGCCGGCCGGTCTGGCCGGATTGAAGGTGGGCGGGTCCGGCGCTATCATAAACTGATAGCAGGAGGTCCGGCCATGCCCAGCAGCTACACCATCGGCAAGCATTTCGAGGATTTCGTCCGTGAACAGATCGCCACGGGACGTTACGCCAGCGCGAGCGAAGTGATCCGCGACGCGCTCCGCCTTCTCGAGGAGCGCGAAGCCCGCAAGGCCGCTTTCGAGAAGGCTATCGAGGACAGTCTGGCCGATGTCGAGGCGGGCCGGGTGTTCGATGCCGATGAAGTCTTCGACCGACTTGAGGCCAAGTATCTGGCGATGGCCGGCACCTCGGCGGGGGATGAATGAAGGTCGTTTTTTCGGCGCTGGCGTCCATCGGCATCGAAGAGATCGGCGACTACATCGCGCAGGACAATCCCCTGCGCGCCTATTCCTTCGTCAGGGAGTTGCGCGCCAAGGCGACAGACATAGGCCGTTTGCCTTATGCCTTTCCTGTTGTCGCCGGCCTCGAGCGGAAACGCATCCGGCGACGACCGCATGGCGACTATGTCATCCTCTATACGATTGAGGATGACCGCATCGTGATCGTCCTGGTGACACACGCCGCCCGTGACTGGCAGGGGCTATTCCGATAGCGCATCCGGTCCCGCCTCAACCCAGCGCCGGGTAGTCCGTATAGCCTTCAGCCCCGCCGCCGTAGAGGGTTTCGCGCACGACCTCGTTGAGGGGCGCGTTCTGCTGCAGGCGCGCGACCAGATCGGGATTGGCGATGAAGGGTTTGCCGAAGGCGATGAGGTCGGCGTGGTCGGCGTGAAGGGTCTCGTCCGCCAGCGCCTTGTCATAGCCATTGTTGGCGATATAGGCGCCGCGGAAGCGTTTGCGCAAGGCGACGAAATCGAAGGGCTGGCCGACGTCGCGGGCGCCGCCGGTGGCGCCTTCGATGATGTGGATATAGGCGATGCCGCGCGTATCCAGCCCTTCGACGACATGGCTGAACAGGGCGGTCGGGTCGCTATCCGAAATGTCGTTGGCGGGCGAGACGGGGGCGAGGCGAACGCCCGTCCGCTCCGGCCCGATGGCGGCGGAGACGGCGTCGACGACTTCGAGCAGCAGGCGGGCGCGGTTGGCGATGGAGCCGCCATAGGCATCGTCGCGCTTGTTGGTGCCGTCGCGCAGGAACTGGTCGAGCAGATAGCCATTGGCGGCATGGATCTCGACACCGTCGAAACCGGCCGCGATCGCGTTGCGCGCGGCCCCGGCATAGGTCTCGACCAGACCCGGCAATTCGTCGGTGCGCAGCGCCCTTGGCATGGAGGTGGGGGCGAAATTGCCGGCGACGAAGGTCTTGGCATTGGCCTGGATGGCCGAGGGGGCGACCGGGGCGGCGCCGCCCGGCTGGAAGGCGACATTGGAAATGCGCCCGACATGCCACAGCTGGATATAGATGTGGCCGCCGGCTTCATGCACCGCGTCGGTCACCCGGCGCCAGCCTGCGATCTGTTCGTCGCTGTGGATGCCGGGGGTCGCCTCGTAGCCCTGGCCTTCGGGGCAGATCTGGCTGGCTTCGGAAATGATCAGGCCGGCGCTGGCGCGCTGGCGGTAATATTCGGCCATCAGCGCGGTCGGGACATTGCCGGGGCCGGCGCGGTCGCGGGTCAGCGGCGCCATGACGATGCGATTCGGCAGATCGATCGATGCCATTCGATAGGGAGAAAACAGCGGGGAGGTCCGGGACATGACTCAACCCTTCGGATTGTGGGGATATGTCCTTTAGGGTGGTCGCCCGGGCCGCGCATCACAAGGCGCCGCAAGGACAGGGGCCTATGGCGCAGAATGCAGGCTTCGGGCCTTGACGAACGGGCACCGCAGGTCTAGAAGACGCGACTTCCACGGGGAGCCTTGGGCTTCCAGTGATATGGATATTTTGCGCAAAAGGCATGGGAGATCACACATGGCGCGGCGCTGCGAACTGACCGGCAAGGGCGTTCTCGTTGGCAACAACGTCAGCCATGCCAACAACAAGTCCCGGACTCGTTTCCTGCCGAATCTGGTGAACGTGTCCCTGATCAGCGAATCGCTGAATCAGTCGATCCGTTTCCGCATCTCGGCCAATGCCCTGCGCTCGGTCGAGCACAATGGCGGCCTCGATGCCTTCCTGGTCAAGGCCCGGGACACCGAGCTGTCGCTGAAGGCCCGTCGCCTGAAGAAGCTGATCGAGAAGCGCGCCGACGCCGCGGTCGCCCAGGCGGCCTGAGCGGACAGGGCGGAGCCATGACGGTACTGGCGAAAACAGACCGGGGTTTCTTCCTCGGCGCTGTTCTCGCCATGACCGCCGTCGTGGTTGCGTCCAACATCCTGGTCCAATATCCGTTCGAGCCTTTCGGCCTCGCGGACTGGTTGACTTGGGGTGCCTTCACCTATCCGCTGTCCTTCTTCGTCACCGATCTGACCAACCGGCAGATCGGCGCAGGGTCGGCGCGCCGGGTGGTCTATGTCGGCTTCCTGATCGCCGTCATTCTGTCGGCCCTGTTCGCGGATGCGCGCATCGCCGCCGCCTCGGGCCTCGCCTTCCTGACCGGCCAACTGCTCGACGTCACGGTGTTCAACCGTCTGCGTCGTCAGACCTGGTGGCGGGCGCCGCTGGCGGCTTCGGCCCTCGGCTCCATCGTCGATACGACGATCTTTTTCTCAGCGGCCTTCGCTTTCTCGGGCCTGCCCTGGCTCGGCTGGGCGGCCGGCGACCTCGCGGTGAAACTCTCCTTCGCCCTTGGCCTGCTCGCCCCCTTCCGGCTGGCGATCGCCTGGTGGGGCCGCCCCCAGGCGGTCTGAGGCTGCCGGTCCGCCCTCGGGCGGCGTGAAACCCGGCGTCTCGTGACGGCCGGATTTCTGAAACCTCTTATGTTTCATCCGCGAATGATCGCCGGAATGTGACGACGGGCACATCCGTCGCGGCGAAGTTGCGCGATGTCTGGACCTCCCCCCGCGGCCCCATGGGCCGGATATCCAGACGTTGCGGCCATGACGGCCGCTCGATCCGTAACCGAGCGAGATCCGACAGATGAACAACGAGACCTTGACGGCCCCTGTTTCCGGAACCATGGGCGATGACTATCTTTATGCCTCGTGGGAAGCGGATGATATTTCCGCCAGTGGCGGCAATGATTACATTTTCGCCTCGCCCGATATCATGGCGGGCGACGTCTATGACGGCGGCGTGGGGATCGACACGCTGGGCCTGAATTTCTTCGGGGCCGAACGGGGCATCAACATCACCGTGCCCGACACGCCGACCGCCACGACGTTCCTCGGCGCGACCTTGGTCAGCATCGAGAAACTGCAGGTCTTCGCCACCGATTACGCCGACCGCTTCACCGGCGGGGCCTGGGGGGACATCTTCCAGGGGGCCGGCGGCAACGATATCGCCGATGGTGGCGGCGGCAACGACTTCATCAACGGTGACGACGGCAGGGATCAGCTGAGTGGCGGAGCCGGCGACGACCTGATCGACGGCGGCGCCGATATCGACACGCTTTACGGCGGTTTCGGCCGCGACCTGATCAGCGGCGGCGATGGCGACGACAAGATCTATGGCGATGCCGGCGACGACAGCCTGTTCGGTGGCTTCGGCAAGGACACGATCACCGGCGGCGATGGCGACGATTACATCAGGGGCGATGCCGGCAACGACACGATCGACGGCGGCAATGGCAATGACGTGATCGGTGGTGGCGAAGGGGATGACATCCTGAAGGGTGGCGCGGGCACCGACCGGATCGAGACCAGCCTTCTGGAAGGACGCGACGCCATCAACGGTGGCAGCGGTCTCGACCGCGTGGTGATCCGCGACCTTGGCGGGACCTTCACGGCGAAAGCCTCCAATCTCGTCAACACGCTCGCCAACGGCACGACCGTTCAATATGTCGAGTCCTATGAGCTCTACGGCTCTTCCGGCGCCGACAAATTCACCGGCTACGACGAAGACGATGCGATGAACGGCTATGCCGGCAACGATACGCTGAAGGGCGAGGGGGGCAATGATGCCCTCGACGGTGGCACGGGGCTCGACCGGCTCGAAGGCGGCACCGGTGACGACGTGCTGGTGGCTGGTGGCGGCGGCGCGGATACGCTGATCGGCGGGTCCGGGGTCGATCTCGCCAGGCTCGACCGTTCGAGTACCGCCGAATCCCAGAATTACGTGATGAGCTTCTCGGCCGATGGCAAGACCATCACCCTGTCGGACGGCACCATCATGACCGATGTCGAGCGGCTCGACATCACCACCAGCAAGGGCAACGACGAGCTTTCCGCCGGCAACGCCCTGAGCGTTCGCTTCGATGCCGGCGAAGGCACCAACAAGCTGACCGGCGGCGCGGGCGACGATATCCTGATCTCCGGCGCCGGGCGGGACACGATCGTCGGCGGCGGCGGCAATGACTACATCGTCGACCGCGGCGGCAACAACACGATCGATGCCGGCGCGGGCCACGACATGGTCAGCGTGGATTCCAATGCCTCGGCCACCACGACGATCAATCTCGGCGCCGGCAATGACTCGGCCTTCCTCAACGACGCGGCCGGCAGCATTCGCGGCACCTACACGGTCGATGGCGGCGATGGCTTCGATTTCGTCGCCATCAACCGGTCCCAGGCGACGGCGGCCATCACCTTCGTGCTTTCCGCCAATGCGACCATGGTGAACGGGGCCGCCACGCTGAAGAACATCGAGCAGGTCGATATTCGCACCGGCAGCGGCAACGACAGCCTGACCGGCGGTGCCGCCGCCGATCGCCTCGACGGCGGCGCCGGCAAGGACATGCTGAAGGGCGAGGGCGGCGCCGACCTGCTGGTGGGCGGCGCCGGGGCCGATACGCTTTACGGCGACGATGGCGATGACGAGCTGTGGTCGGGCGATGGCGGCCTTGAGAGCGATGTCGACCAGTTGCATGGCGGCGCCGGCAATGACGAACTGCATATCGCCGCCGGGGATTACGCCAATGGCGGCGCGGGCGTCGATCATCTGGTGCTGGACCTGTCCAACCAGACCGTGGCCGCCCGTTTCACCCTGACCACGGGCAAGCTGACCGTGGGCGGCACCACCACCTTCGAGGGCATCGAAGCTCTGAGTTTCGATGGCGGCAGCGGTGCCGACGCCGTCACCACCGGCAATTACGATGACCGGCTGAACGGCGGCGACGGCAATGACACGCTGAAGGCCGGCGGCGGCAACGACGAACTGTGGGACGGTAACGGCAGCGACAAGCTCTATGGCGGCGCGGGCGACGACATGCTGGTGCGAACCGACGAGGACGGCGCGGGCGCCGATGTCTTCGACGGCCAGGCCGGCTTCGACACGCTGGCCTTCGCCATCGATGCCCCGGACGGTGTCACCATCGACCTGCAGAACCGCGCGCTCAACGACGGTCTGGCCACGGGCATGACGATCAGCAACATCGAGCGGATCGTCGGGACCGATGTCGCGGACACGATCCGCGGCAGCGCGGTCGCCGAGACCTTCGAGGGTGGCGGTGGCGCCGATATCCTCGATGGCCGGGCCGGCGACGACGTGCTGATGGGCGGTGAGGGCGGCGATATCCTGACCGGCGGCACGGGCAAGGACATGTTCGCCTATGGCGAGGATGTCTTCGACGCCAGCGGTGCCGCCGGTGCCGGCGATCTGATCACCGACTTCCACCGCGGCGAGGACAAGATCCGTATCTACCGGGAAGGCTTCGACCTCGCCGCCGACTACGCCCTTGCCCTCGTGGTGGGGGCCGATCCGGCGGCGTCGGGCAGCAAGGCCCAGTTCCTGTTCGAGAGCGATAACGGCCGTCTGTGGTTCGATGCCGATGGCGCGGGCGGCGCTCAGGAAGCGGTGCTGATCGCCACGCTGCAGGGGGTGACCACCCTCTCGGTGGCGGATTTCGCCCTGGTCTGATGGTAACCGGCCCCTTCCCGCGAGGGTGGGGGCCGGCCCCATCAGGGCAGCACGAATTCCATCAGCAGGGTCCGTTGCAGCGGATTGAAATTGTCGTCGGACAGGACGAGGGCGCGGGTCTTGCCCGTCTCGTCCCGCCAGACGCCGAGGGCTTCCGAATTGTCGACCGTCAGTTCCGCCGGGATGCGGGCCAACTCGCGGCCGGCGATCGGCCCGGCGGATTCCGGTGCCGTTGCCGGCAGGATCGACAGGCGGGCGCCGGGGCCGGTCATCATGTCGTAGCGCCGCTCCAGCAGCAGGAATTCGCCACTGGCGAGGCGCTTCAGGTCGGTCGGCTTGAAATCGGCGGCCACGTCCAGCGCCACGGCGCGGGGCGGGGCACCGTCCGGCCCCGCGAAGCGCCAGCCCTGATGATGGCCGGCATCATCAAGCAGATCCTCGGAAAAGCCGAACAGGGCGCCGTCCGGCAGGGCGGTCAGCGCCTCCAGCCCGCCGTTGGGATCGGCCCTGTTCAGGTCCGGCGGGATCGGCAGCGTGTCGGGGGCATGGCGCAGCGGCAGGGAACCATCGGCCTGCGCCGGATAGCGCAGGATGCGGTGCTCCTGCTCGAAGGCGACGATCATGCTGCCGTCGGCGCGGACGGCGAGCGATTCGGCGTCGCCCTGCATCTTGTCGCCGCCCAGCGGCTTGCCATCGGGGGAGAGCAGGGGGCCGATCTCGGTGTTGCGAAAGCCGGTGATCCGCCCGTTTTCCCGGGTCAGCTCGGCGGTCAGCCACCAGCCGATATCGCTGATCAGCACAAGGTGCCCGCCATCGGGCGAGATCAGCATCCCGGACCAGCCACCGAAACGACCGTCATCCGACAAAAGCGTGAGGCCGCCGACAAAGTCCAACTCGCCGGTCCGCGTGACATCGGGGTGGGCGGGGTCAAGCTGAACCGCATGGGCTTCGATGGTGATCTGCCCCGCCGTGGCCGGCAGGGCAGGAAACAGGAGCCCGAAGAGAAGGCCGGCGTGGCGGGGGCGCAGGCTCATCGCCCGCGGCGCCCGCCCGAACCGGCGCGGCGCCCCGTGG
>NZ_JBAQRT010000084.1:0-2013 GCF_049306435.1 Zavarzinia sp. | reverse complement strand
AGCACCGACATGTCGACACTGACGCCGCCGGTCGAGCCACCGCCAATGACGATGGTTTCGTAACGCAGGCCATCCAGGGTGTCGCGCGGAGGGCGATGACGGGACTGGACCGCATCGCTGTCGCGCGGGGTCACCACGAGGCGGGTGGGCGGCGCGTCGTCCTCATTGCCGCCGGCGCGGGCCGGAGGCGCGAGGCCGATGGTGGCGAGGGCCGCGACGAGGGCGAAAAGCGACACGCTGGACCTCGCGGACCAGACACTCGCGCGTGCCCCGGCGGTTACCCTCATACCCCTTGCACTCCCCTGTTGCCTTGCTCTCTTATCAGGAAGCGGCGAGTCGCGAAACCGGCGAAATGGTGCGGCGCGATGCACCGATGCCGCTGAAGGGGTCAGGCATCCTCGCCCTCCACAGCCGGCGCGGGCTCCGTCGGCTTTTTCGCCCGCTTCGGTGGCAGGCCGGCGCGCTCGACCAGGCGGCGCAATTTCTCGTGGACGATCTCGTTGCCGGCGACGATCTCAGGGGCGTTCAGCACTTTCTTGGCGCCGCGCTGGTCGGAAACGAAGCCGCCCGCCTCGCGGATCAGAACGATACCGGCGGCGATGTCCCAGGGCTGCAGGTCGGTTTCCCAGAAACCGTCGAAACGGCCCGAGGCGACATAGGCAAGGTCGAGCGAGGCAGCGCCGAAGCGGCGGACGCCCGCGACTTCCCGCATCACGAGGCCGAGTTCCTTCAGGAAGCGCATGTGATCGCCCTTGCCGTGGAACGGGATGCCGGTGGCGATCACGCATTCCTTCAGGTCCTTGCGCGCGGCGACGCGCAGGCGGCGATCGTTGCAATAGGCGCCATTGCCCTTTTCCGCCCAATACATCTCGTCGGTGATCGGGTTGTAGATCAGGCCGGCGATCACCTCGCCGTCCCGCTCGACACCGATCGAGATGGCGAACTGGGGCACGCCGTGCAGGAAATTGGTGGTGCCGTCCAGCGGATCGACGATCCAGCGGTGCGATTTGTCGGTCCCTTCGACGACGCCGCGCTCTTCCATCAGGAAACCGAATTCCGGCCGCACGCGCGTCAGTTCGGCATAGAGCACGTCCTCGGCCTTCTGGTCGGCGACGGAGACGAAATCCGAGGGCCCCTTCTTCGATACCTGCAGGTTCTCGACTTCGCCGAAGTCGCGCTTCAGGCTGCGGGCGGCCTTGGTCGCGGCGGACGCCATGACATTGATGAGCGGCGAACGGAACGCCATCGGGGAACCTCGGACAGGAAAAGGAGCGGGCGCGCGAAAGGCCGGACGCGGGGCCACGGCGGCGCAATGGGGCCGGAACCTATCAGGACGCGGCGGCGCGGTCAAATCCGTGGGACTTCGCAAGCGCGGCCGGATGGGCAAGGATGGGCCGGTAACGATTCGGGGTGTCGATGATGGCGGGTGGCGGCGGACTTGCGGTTTACGGCGAGCGGCGCGTGTTCGTCATGCTGCTGCTCGGCTTTTCCGCCGGCCTGCCCAATCTTCTCGTCTTCGACACGCTCTCGGCCTGGCTGCGGGACGAGGGTGTCTCGCTGTCGGTCATCGGTTTCTTCAGCCTCGCCACCCTCGCCTATTCCGCCAAATTCCTGTGGGCGCCGCTGGTCGACCGGGTGACGCTGCCGCTGCTGGGCCGCCGGCTCGGCCACCGGCGGAGCTGGATGCTGGCGGCCCAGATCGCCATCGTGGTCGGCCTCGGCCTCATCGCCGGGCGTCAGGCGGGCGGCGACCTCGCCCTGACTGCGCTCTTCGCCGTCTTCGTCGGCTTCGCCGGGGCGACGCAGGATATCGTCATCGACGCCTGGCGCATCGAGGCGGCGCCCGAGTCGAAGCAGGGCGCGATGGCCGCCGCCTACCAATGGGGCTATCGCATCGCCGGCCTCGTCGCCGGGGGCGCCTCGCTGGCGCTGGCCGAGACGGTGAACTGGAATTTCTCCTATGCCGCCATGGGCAGCCTGATGCTGCTCGGCATGGCCGGCGTGCTGCTGGCC
>NZ_JBAQRT010000083.1:0-11603 GCF_049306435.1 Zavarzinia sp. | reverse complement strand
TGACCGCGCCGCCGGCCGGCTGCGGTTTCGCGCCGCGCTGCCCCCTCGCTGACGAGACCTGCCGAAGCCTGGCGCCGCCGGTTGTCGCGACCGGCGAGAATGCCACCGCGCGCTGCCACAAGGTGCTGCCATGACCGTGCTCGATTTCGAAGACGTGGTCATCCACTACCGGGTCGCCAGGCGTCTCGCCGCCCTCGTGACCGGCCGGCCGCACCGGATCGAGGCAGTGGCCGGCGTCACCCTCGGTGTTCCCTACGGCAAGACCTATGCTCTCGTCGGCGAAAGCGGCAGCGGCAAGACCACGCTGGGCCGGGCCGCGGTCGGGCTGGTGCCCGTGACGTCGGGCGTGATCCGCATCGACGGCGCCGATGCCCAGGGCTTTGGCGATGGTCCCTGGCGCCAGATCCGGCGCAATGCCGCCCTGATGTTCCAGGACCCCATGGCGTCGCTCAACCCGCGCATGAGGGTCGCCGAACTGATCGCGGAACCGCTGGCCGTCCACCGGCCGGACATCCGCGATCGCGATGCAAGGGCGGCCGCCCTCCTCGACCGGGTCGGTCTGCACCGCGGCCTGCTCGACCGTTTCCCCCACGAGCTGAGCGGCGGTCAGGCGCGCCGCGTCTCGGTCGCGCGGGCGCTGGCGCTCGAGCCCAAGCTGATCATCGCCGACGAGCCGACCGCCGGCCTCGACGTCTCGGTCCAGGGCGAGATCCTGAACCTCCTGATGGATATCCAGGACAGCTCGCGCACGGCCTATTTCATCATCACCCACAATCTGGCGATCGCCCGCCATGTGACAGATTACATCGGCATCATGTATCTGGGCCGGCTGGTCGAACAGGGATCGACGGCGCAGATCTTCGCCGCGCCCGCGCATCCCTATACCAACGCCCTGCTCACGGCCCAGGTCGAGGCTCTCGGCAGCGAGGCCGCGCCCCTGCAGGGCGAGGTGCCCAGCCTGTGGGAACGCCCTCCGGGCTGCGAATTCCATCCGCGCTGCCCGATGGCGCGCGAGACCTGCCGCATCCTCGCGCCGCCCACGCTTCAAATCGCGCCGGGGCATCAGGTCGCCTGCCATTTTCCCATCGTCGCCGGCGAGACCGCCGGGGCGAATCCCCCCGCCGACGAGGACCGACGGCACCCCAACAGTCGCATCGCGTAAACGAGGAGGTTGCATCATGTCTGATTTCAAAATGGACCGGCGTCAGATCCTGGCCGGGGCCGCCTTCCTCGGTGCCGGCGTGGTCGCCGCCATGAGCGCCGGGCGCCTCGCCTTCGCGGCCGAGGGCAAGATCCTGAAGGTCCAGAACGACAAGGACATCTCCATCATCGATCCCGCGAACCGCTCCGGCTGGTGGGAAGAGAATGTCATGTTCGCGATCTTCAACAGCCTGTGCCAGTACAAGGCCGGCGACACCTGGGACTGGAAGCTGGACATCGCCGAGGAGCTGGACGCCAGCGACCCGACCAGGATCCGCTTCAAGCTGAAGCCCGGCATCAAGTGGACCGGCGGCTTTGGCGAGGTTTCGGCCGAGGACGTGAAATTCTCCTTCGAGCGGATCGCCGATCCCGAGGGCAAGTCGGGCTACAAGGACGATTGGGATGCGCTCGATCACGTCGAGGTCATCGACAAGCTGAACGGCGTCATCCACCTGAAGCAGGCTTTCCCGCCCCTGTTCAAGAGCACGCTGCCCCATGGCTCGGGCATGATCATGTGCAAGGCGGCGGTCGAGAAGGCCGGCGGTGCCTTCACCACCGAACCGCCCGCGACCTCCGGCCCCTACAAGATCGGGACCTGGGTGCCGAACCAGAAGCTCACCCTCGTCCGCAACGAGCTGTGGACCGGCGAGCAGCCCTATTTCGACGAGATCCAGCTCACCCCCATCACCGATCTGAAGACCGCCGAAATCGGCTATCAGAGCGGCGATCTCGATGTGACCAAGGTCAGCCTGTCGTCCGTGCCCCAGCTCAAGCAGGCGGCGGGCGCCGACACCACGATCGAGGTCCTGCCCTCGCTCCACTACATGTGGATGGGCCTCAATGTCGAGAACCCGAAATTTCAGGACGTCCGCGTGCGCCGGGCGATCCAGCGCGCGATCAATGTCGACGAGGCGATCCAGGCCGCCTATTTCGGCGAAGGCACCGTTGCCCATGGCGTCGTGCCGCCGCCGCTGCCGGGCTATCGCGCCAAGAACCTGCACGCCTTCGATCCCGCCGAATCGAAGAAGCTGCTGGCCGAGGCCGGGGTGAAGGACCTCACGTTCCGCATCGACCTGCCGGGCGATACCGATCGCATCACCATGGCCCAGGTCATCCAGGCGCAGCTGAAGGCCGTTGGCATCACGGTCGAGCTCAACGTCATGGATCGCGGCGCCTATGAAGATCAGTTCATGGAATCCAAGGGCGACGCCTACAAGAAGACCGAAGCCTATATCGTCGAATTCTCGACCGCGCCCGATGCCTCCTGGGTGACCATGTGGTTCACCTGCGATCAGGTCGGCACCTGGAACTGGCAGCGCCTGTGCGATCCGGCCTTCGATACGCTGAGCAAGAAAGCGACCTACGAGACCGACGACGCGGTCCGGACCAAGGATTTCGAGAAGCTGCAGGACATGCTGGAAGAAAGCGCCTCCTGCATCTTCCTGACCCATGGTTCCAACTGCATCATGTCGCGGTCCAACCTGAAGAACATCCATTCGGCCAATGGCCAGTGGCTGACCTTCAAGGACGCGATCCGCGTCTGATCGGGTCAATGGCGGGCGCGGCTCCAGCCGTGTCCGCCGCCCCACGGAAGCCACCCCCATGGCCCATGTCATCCTGATCACCACCGGCGGCACCATCGCCTCCCTGCCGGCGCCGGGGGGCGGTGTCGTCGCCGCCGGCCTTGGCGGGTCCAGCCTTGTCGCCGGGCCGCTGGCGGCACCGGTCGTTCATGACGATTTCTGCGTCGTCGGCAGTTACCAGATGGATCTGGCCCTGGCCTGGCGTCTGGCGCTTCGCGTCAACCAGCATCTGGCGGCGCCGGACTGTCTCGGCGCCGTCGTCGCCCATGGCACGGACACGATGGAGGAATCGGTCTTCATGGCCGATCTCCTGCTGGCGGGGGACAAGCCCGTGGTCTTCACCGGCGCCCAGCATCACGCGGGCGAGGTTGGGGGTGACGGGCCGCGCAATCTCGCCGACGCGATCACCCTCGCCGCCTCGCCCGCGGCGCGGGGCCTTGGCGCCCTGTTGCTGTTCGATCAGGATGTCCATGCCGCCCGAGATGTCGCCAAGGCTCACACCAGCCGGCTGGACACTTTCACCTCCGGCGATCACGGCAAGCTGGCGACGGTCGATGGCGACACGGTGTTCGTCTATCGCCAGCCCCGGCGCCGCCTGCGGCTCGAGGCCGGCCCGCCGGTCGACATCCCCCTGCTGCGCATGGCCATGGGGATGAATGGCGACCTCATCCGCTTCCTCGCGGCGGGACCCGCCCCCGCCCTGGTGATCGAGGCATTCGGCCGGGGCAACTTGCCGCCGGATGCCGGCGCCGCCGTGCGCGAAGCGATCGATGCCGGCAAGACCGTGGTCATCACCAGTCGCTGTCCCGGCGGCCGCGTGGTCCCGACCTATGGCAACGCCGGGGGCGGCACCGACCTTGCCTCGGCCGGCGCCCTGTTCGCGGGGGATCTGGCCGGCAACAAGGTGCGCATTCTCTTGAGCCTGCTGTTTGCCCTGCCCCTGTCGGCGGCGGCGCGCCGCGAACATCTCGCCGCCCTGGCGGACCCCGCCGCCTGACCCCCTCGCGCCCAGGATCCACGGATCACCATCATGATGAATGCCCCCCAAGTCCCCGCTCCCTGCGACCGCAAGGATTTCATGGACGCCATGTCGAATGCCGCGACCGGCGTCGGCATCGTCACCACCGATGGGCCGGCCGGGCGTTTCGGCATCACGGTCAGTTCGATGGCGTCGGTTTCCGCCGATCCGCCGCTGGTGCTCGCCTGCATCCGGGCCGACAGTCCGGCGGCGGCGGCGATCGTGGCCAACGGTAGCCTTGCCCTCAATCTGCTGGACGGGGGACAGGCCGCCGTCGCCGATTGTTTCGCCGGCCGCCCCGGCCCGACGCCGGCCTTCGATTTCGATGGTGCCGACTGGTCCCTGGCCGGTGGGCCCGCGCCCCTGCTGGAGGGGGCGGTGGCCGCGTTTTCCTGCCGGCTGCACACGGTCCATCAGGCCGGCAGCCATCTGATCGTCATCGGCCTGGTCCTCGCCGCCCGGCACCGGGCCGGCACGCCGCTGCTCCATGTCAACCGGCGCTATGGCATCCCCGCCGACGCGCGCCTGGCGGTCCCGGCCGGCTGAGCCTCGGCCGTTGCCCGATCCGCTCGCCGGGGGCATGGTGGCGGCCTGCCTGGGGAGTTTTACCGATGTCCATGGTCAATGCCTTCGACCCGGAAGCCGAAAGTGGCCTCTCGCCCGCGGAGAAGGATCTGGTCCGCCGCCGCGAGAAGCTGCTCGGCCCCGCCTATCGCCTGTTCTACGAAAAGCCGGTCCATATCGTCCGGGGCGAGGGGGTCTGGCTTCATGATCCCTCGGGCCAGGCCTATCTCGACGTCTACAACAATGTCGCCTCGGTCGGTCACTGCCACCCCAGGGTGGTCGAGGCGTTGAGCCGTCAGGCGGCGACCCTGAACACCCACACCCGCTATCTGCACGAGACCATTCTCGACTACGCCGAGCGGCTGCTGGCCCGGGTGCCGTCCGAACTCGGCCATGTCATGTTCACCTGCACGGGCTCCGAAGCCAACGATCTCGCCCTGCGCGTCGCCCGGGCCTATACCGGCCGGCGCGGCCTGATCGTGACCAAATTGGCCTATCACGGCGTGACCAGCGCCGTCGCCGAAATCTCCCCCTCCCTCGGCGACTATGTCCCGCGCGGCGACCATATCCGCCTGATCCCGGCGCCCGATGCCTATCGCGGCGATGGCGATGTCGGGGCCCGCATGGCGCGGGATGTGCGCGAGGCGGTCGCCGACATGCGCGCCCATGGCATCGAGCCGGCGGCGCTGCTGGTCGATACGATCTTTTCCTCGGACGGGGTCTTCGCCGAGCCCGTCGGCTTTCTGCGCCCGGCGGTCGAGGCAATCCGGGCCGAGGGCGGCCTGTTCATCGCCGACGAGGTCCAGCCGGGCTTCGGTCGCGTCGGACCCGATTTCTGGGGCTTCGCTCGCCACGGCCTGGTGCCCGACATGGTGACCGTGGGCAAGCCCATGGGCAACGGCCATCCCATGGCCGGTGTCTTCGTGAAACCCCGCCTGGTCGAGGATTTCGGCCGCAAGGCGCGCTATTTCAACACGTTCGGCGGCAATCCCGTGTCCTGCGCCGTCGGCCTCGCCGTCCTCGACGTGATCGAGGGCGAGGGGCTGGCGGAAAGCGCCCGGGAGGTCGGCGATTACATGCGGGCGGGCCTCCGGGATCTCGCCGGGCGCCATCCGGCGATCGGCGACGTGCGCGGCGCCGGCCTTTTCATCGGCCTCGAACTGGTGGTGGACCGGGCGGGCAAGGCGCCGGCCTCGGCCCTGACGACGCGGGTGGTGAACGGCCTTCGCGAGCGCCGCGTGCTGATCAGCGCGACCGGCCCCGGCGCCAATATCCTGAAGATCCGGCCGCCCCTCGTGTTCAGGCGGGAACACGCGGATATTTTCCTCGACCGCATGGCGGCCGTGCTGGAAGACGTCGCCGCTCAGTAGCGGATGGCGACGACCTCGAGGCTTTCGCGGCCCTGCGGCGTCTGAACCTCGACCACGTCGCCGACCTCGGCCTTCAGCAGCGCCCGGGCGACCGGCGAGATCCAGCTGATCTCGCCGAGTTCCGAGCGGGCTTCGTCGGAGCCGACAATGCGGATCGTCTTCTCGATGTCGTCGTCGCCGACATAGGTGACATGGGCGCCGAAGAAGACCCTGGTCTTCACCTTCTGCAGGGCGGGGTCGACCACGGTCGACCCCTCCAGCCGTTTGGTCAGGAAGCGCAGGCGGCGGTCGATCTCGCGCAGGCGCTTCTTGCCATAGAGATAGTCGCCGTTTTCCGAGCGGTCGCCGTTGCCCGCCGCCCAGGAGACGACCTCGACCACCTTTGGCCGCTCCACCCGCGTCAGGTGGCGCAGTTCGTCGGCGAGGCGGGCATAGCCTTCGGGCGTGATGTAATTCTTCGGGCCGTCGACCGCGCTCACGGCGATCTCCCCTTACTCCGCCGCCTGTTCGCGGCTCCAGCCGGCGGCCGGCTGCACCGCGATCTCGCTCGCCGTGCGGCTGATGCGGTTGGCGCCGTCGACATAGACCAGCCTCGCGGCGAAGCCCGGCAGTTCGGCTTCCTCGACCTCGACATAGGCGGCGATGATCAGCACGTCGTTCTTCTGCGCCATGCGGGCGGCCGCGCCGTTCAGCGAAATGACGCCCGAGCCCTTCTCGGCCCGGATGACATAGGTCGAGAAGCGGGCGCCATTGTTCACATTGTAGATGTCGATCTTCTGCAGGGGCAAAAGGCCCGAGGCTTCGAGCAGATCGTCGTCGATGGCGCAGGAGCCCTCGTAATCCAGCTCGCAATGGGTGACGGAGACGCGGTGCAGCTTGGCCTGCAGCATGGTGCGACGCATGGCGCTTTCCTCTGTTCGGGCCCTGCGGCCCCTTGTTCTTGATCCCTGTCCGCCCCCGGGGGAAGGGGGGCGGAATGGCCGCCGTCCTAGCATCCGTCCCGTCCCCGCACAAGCCGCAGTGCGGCAAAGGGCGGAACACAGCCGGCCTTGACGGCGACGGGCGGACATCATACCTGATGCAGCATGGCTATCCGACCCATCCTCATCGCGCCCGATCCGCGCCTGAAACAGAAATCGACCCCGGTGACGGTGTTCGATGCCGAGTTGCAGCGCCTGATCGACGACATGTTCGAGACCATGTATGACGCCCCGGGCATCGGCCTCGCGGCGATCCAGGTCGGCGTGCCCACGCGCCTGCTGGTCGTCGACCTCGCGCGCGAGGGGGAGGAGAAGGCGCCCCGCGTCTTCATCAATCCCGAGATCACCTGGACCTCCGAGGACGAGCTGTCGACCTATGAGGAAGGCTGCCTCTCGGTGCCCGAGCAATATGCCGATGTCGAGCGTCCGGCCCGGGTGCGTGTCCGCTTCCACGACGCCAAGGGCGAAAGCCACGAGGAAGAGATGGACGGCCTGCTGGCGACCTGCATCCAGCACGAGATGGACCATCTCGAAGGCGTGCTCTTCGTCGATCACCTCTCGCTCGCCCGGCGCAGCCTGCTGCTGCGCAAGGTGGCGAAGGCCAAGAAACTGGCCAGGGCCAAGGGGTGAGCCTGAAGCTGCGCCTCGCCTTCATGGGCACGCCGGCTTTCGCCGTGCCCACGCTTCAGGCGCTGATCGCGGCGGGGCATGAGGTCGTCGCCGTCTACAGCCAGCCGCCGCGCCCCGCCAACCGGGGCCACAGGCTGACCCCGTCGCCGGTGCATCTGGCGGCGGAGGCGGCCGGCATTCCGGTGCGCACGCCGAGGAGTCTCCGTGATTCCGCCGAACAGGAAGCCTTCGCCGCCCTCGGCCTCGATGCCGCGGTCGTCGTTGCCTATGGCCTCATCCTGCCGGCGCCGGTGCTGTGGGCGCCGCGTCTTGGCTGTTTCAATCTTCATGCCTCGCTCCTGCCGCGCTGGCGCGGCGCCGCGCCCATCCAGCGTGCGATCTGGGCGGGGGACGAGGAAACCGGCATCGCCGTCATGGCCATGTCGGAAGGCCTCGACGAAGGCCCCATCGTGCTCGAGGAGCGGGTCGAGATCGGCCCACATGACACCGCCGGCAGCCTGCACGATCGCCTGTCCGCCCTGGGCGGGCCGTTGATGGTCGATGGTCTCGCCCTGGTCGCCTCGGGCCGGATCACGCCCCGGCCGCAGCCGGCGGAAGGCATTACTTACGCGAAGAAGATCGCCAAGGAAGACGCCCGTATCGATTTCGCCGCCAGCGCCGAGGCGGTGGACTGCCAGATCCGCGCCCTCGCGCCCAGCCCGGGCGCCTTCACGGAAATCCTCGGCGAGCGCTGCAAGGTCCTGAAGGCCGAGGTCCTGCCGGAAACCGGTCATGACGCCGTGCCCGGCACCGTGCTGGACGGGCGGCTGACCATCGCCTGCGGCCTCGGCGCGATCCGTCCCCTGGTCGTCCAGCGCGCCGGCAAGGGTCCCGTGTCGGTCGAGGATTTCCTGCGCGGCTTTCCCGTTCCCGCCGGCACGATCGCCGGCTGAGCATCGCCATGCCGCGCTATCGCCTGACGGTCGAATATGACGGCTCGGCCTTCCAGGGCTGGCAGGCGCAGGAGGGCGCGCCGACGGTGCAGGGCACGATCGAGGCGGCGGCGGCCCGGCTGAACGGCGGCATCCGCGCCGTGCTGCACGCCGCCGGCCGCACCGATGCCGGGGTTCACGCCACCGGCCAGGTCGCCCATTTCGATCTGGACAAGGATTATCCGGCCATCGCCGTGCGCGACGCGCTGAATTTCCACATGAAGCCGATGCCGGTCGCGATCACCGAGGTCAGCATCGCCCCGCCCGATTTCCACGCCCGCTTTCACGCCATCGGCCGGCACTACCGCTATCGCATCCTGGCGCGGCGCCCGCCGCCCGCCTATACCGCCGGGCGGGTCTGGCACGTCACCCGCGCCCTCGACATCGAGGCGATGCGGGCGGGAGCGGCGGTGCTGCTCGGCACCCATGATTTCACCAGTTTCCGCGCCACCGAATGCCAGGCGAAATCGCCGGTGAAAACGCTCGACCGGCTCGAGGTCTTCGCCGCCGGCGAGGAAATCCACATCGAGGCCAGCGCCCGCTCCTTCCTGCACAATCAGGTGCGGATCATGGTCGGCACCCTGCGCCTTGCCGGCGAAGGCAAATGGGGGCCGGCCGATATCGCCGCCGCGCTCGATGCCCGCAAAAGGGCCGCCGCCGGCCCGACCGCGCCGGCCGAAGGCCTGGTGCTGACCGGCGTCGATTACCCGTCGGCCTGAATTTTCGCTTTCCTGACGCTTTCCTTACACCGCCGGGGCGGAACGGCGGCCGGTCGATCGCCATTTATCCTGTATCGATCACGCAGGAGTAGCCACCGTGAACAAGAAAGCGGTTTCCACCCTTTCCGTCGCCCTCGCGCTCGCGCTCGCCCTGCCGCTGTCGGCACAGGCGCAGCAGCCGGGCGGGCCGGGTCAGCCCATGCCGCAGGATCAGTCCCGGCCGCAGGGCCAGCCTCCGTCCCGCGACAGCGGCCACCAGCAGGGCCAGCGCCCACCCCAGGGCCAAGGCCAGAACCAGGACCAGGACCATGACAATGGCAATCGCCATGGCCAGAGCACCCGCAAACCCGGCAACAGCGGCCGCCATCATGGCGTCACCGTCAATGATGATCACCGCCACCGCGCCCGCGAATGGTTCGATGGCCACCCCGGCTGGTCCAGGCCGCTGCCGCCCGAGCTGCATCGCGGCGTCGTGGTCGGCGGACGTCTGCCGCCCGGCCATTACCAGCGCCCGCCGATGGTCATCGTCGACATGCTGCCGCGTCCGCCGGCCGGCCATGCCTATTTCGCGGTCGGAACCGATGTCGTGCTCGCGGTCATCGCCACCGGAATCATCGCCCAGATCGTGCTGAACGCGCCCTGATCCGGGATTTCCGCGCATCGGGGGGAACCGGCGACGCTCGCGGGCATTCCCCCACCAGCACCGATCGGGGAGAGTCCTGAATGCCTTCGCGCAAAGCCAATGCGAAAACGACACTGGCGGTCCTGCTCGCCGGGCTCGGACTCGCCTTGGCCGGCGCGGCCGAGGGCAAGAACAACGGCAGGGGCAACGGTCACGGCGGCAACGACAGTCATGTCGAGGACAGCCTGGCCCCGGCGATCGCGTCCGTGCTGTTTCCGACCGGCGACCGTCAGGTGATCTCCAATTATTTCCTGCGCAACAGCGGCTATCTCGCCGATCTGCCGCCGGGCATCCGCAAGCAATTGGTCACCCGGGGCCGCCTGCCGCCGGGCATCGCCAAGAAGATCCTGCCCGCAGGCCTGTCCGGCCAGCTCTCGCCCCTGCCCGCGGGCTATGACCGCATGATCGTCGGCCCCGACGTGTTGCTGGTGCAGATCGCGACCGGCATCATCGTCGACATCATTCGCGACGTCGTCCGCTGATACCCTGAAGGTTTCAACGGAACCTGGCCGCGGGCCAGGCATTTATAGATCATCAACCACCCGATGGATGAACGCCATGCGCTTCGCCAAACCCTTTATCGTCGCCGCCCTGGCGGCGGCCCTGGTGGCACCGGCCGCATCCGCCCTCGCCCGCGGCTGGGACGATGATCATCGCGGCGGCGGATACAGCCGCGACCGGGACGATCATCGCGGCCCCGACTGGCGCGAGGGCGGGCGTCACCACGATGACCGGCGCGACCACGGCCGCCGCGACTGGCACGACGAGCGGACCTACAGCCGGGGCTATGGCAATGGTTACGACCGGGGTTACGACCGGGGTTACGACGATGCCGCCCGTTTCGCCGATCGCGACCGCCAGCGGATGCGCGGCTGGTGGCAACGCTACCCGAGCCATTACCGGCCGTTGCCCCGGGGCTATTACTACCAGCCGCCCATGCGCGGCGCCTATCTGCCACGCGGCTATTACGTGCTGCCGCCGGTGATCGTGCGCGACATGCGGCCGCTGCCTCCGGGCTATGGCTATTACGCGGTCGGCAGCGACATCGTCATCGCCGCCGTGGCCACCGGCCTCATCCTCGACGTGATCCTGGGCGGCCGCTAGAGGCGCGAGGCGGGGCGAGCCTTTCTCGTCATCCCGGCGAAAGCCGGGTGATGTGCCGGCGGGGGCGCCCTTCTCGTGCAAAGGCTCCGGCCTTCGCCGGAGCGACGAGGGTGTTTGTGACTCTAGACGCCGCTCGCGCCGGGTGGCTCAGGCCACCCGGTAATAGCCCATCATCCCGGTTTCCTGGTGTTCGATGATGTGGCAGTGGACCATCCAGTCCCCGGGCTCGCCGCCGACGAAGGCGATCTTCAGCCGCTCCTTCGGCTCCAGCAGCACCGTGTCGGCCCAATGGACCGGCACGTCGCGCTTGCTCGATCCGATCACCTTGAAGGTATGGCCGTGCAGATGCATCGGATGGCGGTGCGGCGTGCCGTTGAAGATCTCGACGATATAGCTCGTGCCGCTCTTCATCACGGCCAGCGGCTCGGGCTTGCCGGTCGCCGCCATGCCGGGCCAGGCCCTGGTGTTCAGCGACCAGAACACCCGCTGGGTGGTGCAGATCTCGTCGGCGCCGAACAGTTTCTGGAATTCCGCCACGGCGGGATCGGTCACCCCGGCGCCGAGATCGAGCTCGAGCTTCACCGCGTTGGCGAGATCGGGTTCCGGCAATTCGGCCGGCGGCAGGGCCAGCGGCCGGTCGCGGCCCGCCATCGGCAGGGGCTCGCCCGCGACCTCGAAACGGGCCAGCACCACGGGCGTCGACTGCCAGACATCGTGCAACTCGATCACCGCCCCGGCCTCGTCCGGCGCGATCAGCGCGAGGTCGGCGCGCATGGCTGGGC
>NZ_JBAQRT010000082.1:0-17615 GCF_049306435.1 Zavarzinia sp. | reverse complement strand
GGTCCGGGTCATGGACCAGCGGCCGGGCGAAACGGGGCGCCGGCATCGGGCGTTCCGCGACCTCGCTGGCCATGGCCCGCAGCAGGGCGGGCGACGGGTAGGTCATGCGGTAGACATAGCCCTGCGGGCCCGGCGCGCCATCGTGCACCAGGCCGGGCTCGATCATGAACAGGTCGCCCGGCGCGGCGGCGCCGGCTTGGCGCCCGACGTTGAACAATTCGCGTCCCGCCACCACCGCCCCGATCACATAGTCATCATGAGTGTGCGGGGCATAGGCGTGGGTGTGGAAACGGGCCACCAGGCATTCCACCGCCTCGACCGCCGGCAGGTGGAAGAAGCGGGCCTTCTCGCCTTCGGCGAGCGGCTGATCGAAGCGATGATCGTCCGCCCCGCTCACGCGCCTTCCTTCCGCTTGCGCCGCAGGTCGGCCCAATGGTCGATGCGGCGGCGGATCTCGTGCTCGAAGCCCTTGCCCTTGGGGTTGTAGAACTGCTGGCGTCCCATCGCCTCGGGGAAGTAATCCTGGCCCGAGAAATCGTCCGGCGCGTCGTGGTCATAGGCGTAACCGGCCGCGTAACCGAGGTCCTTCATCAGCCTGGTCGGCGCGTTCAGGATATGCTTGGGCGGCATCAGGCTGCCCGTTTCCCGGGCCGCGCGGCTGGCGGCGCCATAAGCCTTGTAGGCGGCATTCGATTTGGGCGCCGTCGCGAGATAGATCACCGCGTTGGCGATCGCCAGTTCGCCTTCCGGACTGCCGAGGAAGTCATAGGCTTCCTTGGCGGCATTGGCGACGACGAGGGCCTGGGGGTCGGCGATGCCGATATCCTCGACCGCGAAACGGACCAGCCGCCGCGTGATGTAAAGCGGCCCTTCGCCCCCCGCCAGCATCCGCGCGTACCAGTAGAGCGCGGCATCGACATCCGAACCCCGCATCGACTTGTGCAGGGCGGAGATCAGATTGTAATGGCCTTCCTGCGCCTTGTCGTAGAGCGGCGCGCGGCGCTGTACGACCTCGGTCAGTCCCTCGATGTCGAGGGGGGCCGGGGCCTCCATGGTCAGCAATTCCTCGGCGAGGTTGAGGAGATAGCGGCCATCGCCATCGGCCATCTCGATCAGCGCCGCCCGCGCTTCGGGCTGCAGCGGCAGGGCTTTCCCCGTCAGCGCCTCGGCCCGGGCCAGCAATTGCTCGAGCGCCGGCGCCTCCAGCCGGTTGAGGACGAGAACTTGCGCGCGGGAGAGCAGCGCGGCATTCAGCTCGAACGAGGGATTTTCCGTGGTCGCGCCGACGAGGACCACCGTGCCATCCTCGACGAAGGGCAGGAAGCCGTCCTGCTGCGCCCGGTTGAAGCGGTGGATTTCGTCGACGAAGAGCAAGGTGCGGCGGCCCATGCGGCGGCGCTGGCGCGCGGCTTCGAAGACTTTCTTGAGATCGGCGACACCGGAGAAAATCGCCGAGATCTGTTCGAAATCATACCCCGCCGCCGCCGCCAGCAGCCGGGCGATGGTGGTCTTGCCCGTGCCCGGCGGCCCCCAGAGAATGAGGGATGACAGGCGATGCGCCTTGATCATGCGGCCGAGCGGACTGTCGGCGGCGACGATATGATCCTGGCCGACCACATCCTCGAGGCGGGCGGGGCGCAAGCGGTCGGCCAGCGGGCGAGCGGCGTCATCCGCCGGGACCGCCGCCGTGCCGTCCGGGAGCCGGGGTTTCGGCCCCAGCCCCGCCGCCTCGAACAGGTCGCTCATCGCGGCAGGACGGTCGAGATTTCCCGGCCGCCCCGTTCGATCGTGATGCGCCAGGCACGGGAGCGCGCGGCGATCGTGTCGACCAGGTCCTTGGTGCTCTTGATGTCGACGTCGTTCAGCTTGGCGATCCGGTCGCCCACCTGGAAGCCGACCCGATCGGCGGCCGAACCCCCGGCCACTTCAAGAATCACGACGCCATCCGCCGCCGTGGCCCGGCCGATTTCCTCGGCCACCGCGGGCGAGAGATTCACCACCGTCGCCCCGGCGAAAGGATTGCGCCCGTCGATGACGCGCTGATCGCGCGCGGGCGTCTCGGGCGGCGCCTCGAGGGCGATGGTCACTTCGGTCGCCTGGCTCTTCCGCCACAGGCCGAGCTTGATCGAGCCGCCGACGTCATGGGTGGCCAGGCGGAAGGTCAGGGCATCCTCGTCGGTCACTGGATGGCCGTCGACCGACAGGATGACATCGCCGACCTTCAGGCCGCCCCGCTCCGCCGGGCCACCAGCGGACAGGCCATTGACCAGCACGCCGCGCGGCCGGTCGAGGCCAAGGCCCGTCGCCAGATCCGAGGTGACAGGCTGGCCCGTCGCGCCCAACCAGGGCCGGACGATGCGGCCGCCACTGCGCGCCGCCTGGATGACACTGCGCACCATCGACGACGGAATGGCGAAACCGATGCCGAGCGAGCCGCCGTCACGGGAATAGATCGAGGAATTGACGCCGACCAATTGGCCCTTCAGGTCGATGAGGGCGCCGCCGGAATTGCCCGGGTTGATCGCCGCGTCGGTCTGGATGAAGAAGCGATAGTCGGACACGCCGACCTGGGTCCGCGCCACGGCGGAGACGATGCCTTGCGTCACGGTCTGGCCGACGCCGAAGGGATTGCCGATCGCCAGCACGATATCGCCGACCTCGACCGCGTCCGAATCGGCGAGGACGAGGGTCGGCAGGGTCTCGCCCGCCGGATCGATCTTGAGGATCGCGAGATCGGTCCTTGGATCGGCGATCTGCATCTTCGCCTCGAATTCCCGGCCATCGGAAAGCGCGACGGTGATCTGGTCCGCGCCCTCAATCACATGGTTGTTGGTGACGATCGTGCCGTCACTGCCGACGATGACGCCGGAGCCGAGCGATCGCTCCACCCGCTCCCGGGGAATGCCGCGCGCCTGATCGCCGAAGAAGCGACGGAGCATCGGATCGTCCAGCATCGGGTTACGCACGGCGACCGTCTTGCTGGTGTAGATATTGACCACCGCGGGCACCGATTTCTTCACCACGGGCGAGAAACTGAGCTGCATCTGCTCGACCGAGGACGGCACCATCCTGGTTTCTTCGGCCCGGGCGGGAGGGGCGAGCGCCAGCAACGCGATGGCGGCATAGGGCAGCGGATTCAGCAGTCTCTTGTTCAAGATCTTGTCCCCTGAACGAAAAAGGGCAGCCCATGGGCTGCCCTTTGTCTTAGCACCGCAACTGCCCGGAGGCAGCAACAGGAATCACGCCTCGGCGTCATCCGCGGTCAGCACCGGGCCCGAGTCGAGGCCCTTCGCCGTCACGTCGCGATCGACCAGCTCAATCACGGCCATGGCAGCGGCGTCGCCCCGGCGGAAGCCGGCCTTCAGCACGCGGGTATAGCCACCGGCGCGATTGGCGTAGCGCGGGCCGATGACCTCGAACAGCTTGCCGACGGTCACATCGTCATAGAGCTGCGACAGCGCCTGGCGACGGGCGTGCAGGCCGCCCTTCTTGCCGAGCGTGATCAGCTTCTCGACATAGGGACGCAGCGCGCGGGCGCGCGGCAGCGTGGTGGTGATCTGTTCGTGCTTCAGCAACGACGCAGCCATGTTGGCGAACACAGCGCGGCGGTGCGAGGCATCCATGCCGAGCTTCACTCGGGCAACGCGATGGCGCATGGGACTCTCCCGTTCCTAATCCAAAGAGGGGGCGGTAGCCCGGCCTCAGAAATTGTTCTCTTCGAGGCGCTTGGCAAGCTCCTCGATATTCTCCGGCGGCCAGTCCGGCACTTCCATGCCGAGATGCAGGCCCATCTGCGCGAGAACTTCCTTGATCTCGTTCAGCGACTTGCGGCCGAAGTTCGGGGTACGGAGCATTTCCGCCTCGGACTTCTGGATCAGGTCGCCGATGTAGACGATGTTGTCGTTCTTCAGGCAATTCGCCGACCGGACGGAAAGTTCCAGTTCGTCGACCTTGCGCAGCAGATTGCGGTTGAACTTCGGCTCCAGCGGGGCGGCCTCGCGCACTTCCTGGCGCGGCTCCTCGAAGGAGATGAAGCGCTGGAGCTGATCCTGCAGGATGCGGGCGGCGATGGCCACCGCGCGATCCGGCTCGATCGCGCCATTGGTCTCGACCTGCATCACCAGCTTGTCGAGCTCGAGGTTCTGGCCTTCACGCGTGTTTTCCACGCGGTAGGCGACCTTGCGCACCGGGCTGTAGAGCGAATCGACGGGGATGAGGCCGATCGGCGCATCCTCGGGACGGTTGCGGTCGGCCGGGACATAGCCCTTGCCGTTCTGCACCGTGAATTCCATGTGGATCTTGGCGCCGTCATCGAGCGTGCACAGCACGAGATCGGGGTTCAGCACCTCGATGTCGGACGGCACGGTGATCTGGCCGGCCGTCACCTCGCCCGGGCCCTGGGCCTTCAGGGTCATGCGGCGGGCGCCTTCGACATGCATCCGCAGGGCGATCTGCTTGATGTTCAGGATGATGTCGGTCACGTCCTCGCGGACACCCGGAATCGACGAGAACTCATGCAGCACGCCGTCGATCTTCACGGCGGTCACCGCCGCGCCCTGAAGCGACGACAGCAGCACGCGGCGCAGCGCATTGCCAAGGGTCAGCCCGAAGCCGCGTTCCAGCGGCTGGGCGACGACAGTCGCGAAGCGGCGGGCGTCATCGCCCGGCGTCACTTCGATGTCTGCCTTCTTGAGGTTCTTCCAGTTATCCTGAATCACGACTAGACCTCATCCTCATTTCCCGAAAGCGCAGGCCCAATTCAACCGGATCATCTGCGCGCGGGACATATTGGGACTCACGTCCGAGCCCGGGGCCCCATGGCCCGGGAAAGCACGGCCGGCTGAAAGCCGGCCACACGACATCAGACGCGACGACGCTTGGGCGGACGGCAGCCGTTGTGCGGGATCGGGGTCACGTCGCGGATCGACGTGATCTGGAAACCGACGGCCTGAAGAGCCCGCAGCGCCGACTCGCGGCCCGAACCCGGACCGGTCACCTCGACCTCGAGGATGCGCACGCCATGTTCCTGCGCCTTGCGGCCCGCGTCTTCGGCGGCGACCTGGGCGGCATAGGGAGTCGACTTGCGGCTGCCCTTGAAGCCCATCGTGCCGGCCGAGGACCAGGAAATCGCATTGCCCTGGGCGTCGGTGATGGTGATCATCGTGTTGTTGAAGCTGGCGCTGACATGCGCCACGCCCGAGGTGATGTTCTTGCGCTCGCGGCGCTTCACCCGTGCCTTTTCAACGGCCATTTTCTACTTACCTTCCAAAGAACGCTGCGTCGCGTCCACTGATCCCCGTCAGGGGGCCTGGTCCCGAAAAGGGGTCGGGCGCGGACGCGCGCCCTCGCCCGAATTACTTCTTCTTGCCGGCGATCGGCTTGGCCGGGCCCTTGCGGGTCCGCGCATTGGTATGGGTCCGCTGACCACGCACCGGCAGACCGCGACGATGGCGCAGACCGCGATAGCAGCCGAGATCCATCAGCCGCTTGATGTTCATGGCGACGGTACGGCGAAGATCGCCCTCGACCGTGTAGTCGCGATCGATCACTTCGCGGATCTGCGAGACTTCAGCTTCCGAAAGCTGATTGACGCGCCTGCCGTCCGCGATGCCGACCTTGGCAACGATTTCCTTGGCCTTGAAAAGACCGATACCATGAATGTAGGTCAACGCGATCTCGACCCGCTTGTTGGTCGGGATGTTGACACCTGCGATACGAGCCACCGCTAACCTCTTCGTGACGTTCTGTTCGTCGAAACTAAAGCCATGCCCTTCGCCGCTCGGGGATAACCGGCTGCGCAAGCAAAATGCGCGCCGCAGAGCTGGCCCTGCCGACGAGAAGGGCGGATTATATGAGTCGGCAGGTTCATGTCAATCATTCAAGCCGCCGCAAAACCAAGTTCTGCTTCGATTTGACGGGTAACCTCGTCGATCGGCGCCATGCCGTCGACAGTGCCCAGCACGCCGCGGGCGCCGTAGTAGGGCAACAGCGGCGCGGTCTGGGCATGGAAGGCACCAAGGCGGCTGCGCACCGTCTCGGCGTTGTCGTCGGCGCGGCGCTTGAATTCCGTACCGCCGCAGATGTCGCAGACACCCGCGACCTTCGGCTGCTGAAACTTGTCGTGATAGCCGGCGTTGCACTTGGCGCAGGTGTAGCGGCCCGAAACCCGCTCCACCAGGATGTCGTCATCGACCTGCATGTCGATGACCTTGTCGAGCTTCATGCCCCGCTCGGCCAGCATCGTGTCCAGAGCCTCGGCCTGGGCGACCGTGCGCGGAAAACCGTCGAGAATGAAACCACCCTTGCAGTCGTCCTGGGCGATGCGGTCGGCGATGATACCGACGACGATATCGTCGGAAACCAGCTGGCCGGCCTCCATCACCGCCTTGGCCCGCTTGCCCACCTCGCTGCCGGCGGCGACGGCCGCCCGCAGCATGTCACCGGTCGAAAGCTGCACCAGGCCGTGGGCCCGTTCGAGACGCTGTGCCTGCGTGCCCTTGCCCGCGCCCGGCGGCCCCAGAAGAATGAGATTCATTTACCCCTGCCCTTCAGTTTCGACTTGCGGATCAGGCCCTCATACTGGTGCGCAAGAAGGTGGCTCTGGATCTGGGCGACCGTATCCATGGTCACGCTCACCACGATCAGGAGCGAAGTGCCGCCGAAATAGAACGGCACCGAATATTGGGTGATGAGAATCTCCGGCAGGATACAGACCGCCGAAAGATAGGCGGCCCCCACCACCGTCAGCCGCGTCAGGATATGGTCCAGATATTCGGACGTGCGCGCGCCCGGCTTGATCCCTGGAATGAAACCGCCATTCTTCCGCAAATTCTCGGCCGTTTCCGTCGGGTTGAAGACGATCGCGGTATAGAAGAAGCAGAAGAAGACAATCCCCGCTATATAAAGCGCCATATAGAGCGGTTGGCCATGCGCCAAAAGTCGGGTGATGGTCTGCAGCCATTCGGGGCCGCCCGTCCCGGCGAAATTGGCGACCGTCACCGGCAGCAGCAGCAGCGAGGAGGCGAAGATCGGCGGAATGACGCCGGCCGTGTTCAGCTTCAGGGGCATGTGCGACGACTCGCCGCCGAACACCTTGTTGCCGATCTGGCGCTTGGGATATTGCACCAGCACCCGGCGCTGCGCCCGCTCGAAGAAGACGATGAAGGCGACGACGACGACGACCAGCAACAGGATCGCGATGATCACGAAGGCCGAAATGGCGCCGGTGCGGCCGAGTTCCAGGGTCTTGATCAGCGCGCTGGGCAGGGCGGCGACGATACCGGCGAAAATGATCAGCGAAATACCGTTGCCGACGCCGCGCGAGGTGATCTGCTCACCCAGCCACATCAGGAACACGGTGCCCCCGGTGAGGGTGATCACCGCCTGGATGCGGAAGGCCATGCCCGGATCGATGACCGCGCCCTGGTTCCCGGCCGACATGCTCTCGAGACCGACGGCGATGCCGTAGGCCTGCACCAGGGCGAGGCCCACCGTGCCGTAGCGCGTGTACTGGTTCAGCCGCTTGCGCCCCGATTCGCCTTCCTTTTTCAAGGCTTCCATGGTCGGGGAAATCGTCGTCAGCAGCTGGACGATGATCGACGCGGTGATATAGGGCATGATGTTCAGCGCGAAGATGGTCATGCGCCCGAGCGCGCCACCCGCGAAAACATCGAACATGCCCAGGATGCCACCCTGGTTCTGCTGGAACACGGCCGCGAGGGCCGCGGGATCGACACCCGGAATGGGGATGTACGTGCCGAGGCGATAGACGATCAGGGCGCCCAGCGTGAACCAGATCCGGCGCTTGAGTTCCGTTGCCTTGGAAAAGGAGCTCCAGGACAGGTTCGCTGCGAGCTGTTCGGCGGCGGATGCCATCGCAGTTCTCCTAAGGGGATCGGGGGCTCGGCTGTTCTACCCCGCCCCAAGCACAATGGGACGAAAATCCGCGCGCCGAGGGACCGCGCCAACCCTGGCGCAGGCCCTTCGGCGCGCGGACAAGACTCGTCAGGCGCGGGCCGCTTCGCGGGCTTCGCGCTTCGCGATCTGCGTCTTGCGACGCTCGGCCTTCTTGCCTTCCTTCCGCGCGACGACGCGCTTCGGAATGATCACGACCTTGCCACCGGCGGCTTCCACCGCGGCGATGGCCGTGTCGGACGCGGCGTCGACTTCGATGGTCAGCGCCACCTTGATCTCGCCATCGCCCAGCAGGCGCACGGGGAAGCCCCGACGCAGGCCCAGCACACCGGTCTCGGCCAGGATGGCCGCGTTGACGCTGGCGCCGGCGGCGATCCGGCCGGCTTCAACCGCCGCCTGGATCTTGCCGAGATTGACCGGCAGGTAGGCCGTGCGGAACAGGTTCTTGAACCCGCCCTTCGGCAACCTGCGATGGATCGGCATCTGGCCGCCTTCGAAGCCCTTCACGGCAACGCCGGAGCGCGCCTTCTGGCCCTTCACGCCGCGACCCGACGTCTTGCCCTTACCCGAGCCGATACCGCGACCGACGCGCATGCGCGACGGGCGGGAACCGGCATTGTCGGCGATTTCAGTCAGTTTCATTTCGACATCCTCACGCTACGCGTGGTTTCGAACCGGCTTATTCAGCCGACTCGACCTTCACGAGGTGTTTGACCTTCTCGATCATGCCGCGGGTCGAGGGAGTGTCCTCGATCACGCTGACACGGTGCAGCTTGTTCAGGCCAAGACCGACAAGCGTCGCTTCCTGGTCCTTGGGGCGCCGAGCCGGGCTGCGCACCTGGGTCAGCTTAACTTTCGCGCTCATACGGGATTACTCCGCCTGGACGTCGGCCACGTCGGCTTCGGCCTTGCGGCCCTGACCGACGAGATCGCCAACGCGCTTGCCGCGCTTCGCCGCCACCGAACGGGGCGACAGGCTGTTCTGCAGGGCGTTGAACGTGGCGCGCACCATGTTGTGCGGGTTCGACGACCCCAGCGACTTGGTGACGACGTCATGAACGCCCAGGGTCTCGAAGACCGCGCGCATCGGGCCGCCGGCGATGATGCCGGTGCCCGGAGGCGCCGCGCGAAGCACCACGCGACCGGCGCCATGACGGCCCTCGATGTCGTGATGCAGGGTGCGGCCTTCACGCAGGTGGACGCGGATCAGCTTGCGCTTGGCCGCTTCCGTCGCCTTGCGGATGGCTTCCGGCACTTCACGCGCCTTGCCATGACCGAAGCCGACACGACCCTTGCGGTCGCCGACGACCACGAGGGCCGCGAAACCGAAACGCCGGCCGCCCTTCACCACCTTGGCGACGCGGTTGATGTGCACCAGCTTGTCGACCAGTTCGTCCTGCTGGCGCTCGCCGTCATGTTGACGTGCCATTTAATCGTCCTTTCCAGCAGGCTCAGAACTCGAGGCCGCCCTCGCGGGCACCCTCGGCCAGCGCCTTGACGCGACCATGATAGAGATAGCCGCCGCGGTCGAAGACCACGGTGGCGATCCCGGCTTCCTTGGCGCGCTTCGCGACCAGCAGGCCGACGGCCTTGGCCGCGTCCACGTCCGCGCCGGTCTTGAGCGAGCCCTTCAGTTCCTTGTCGATCGTCGACGCGGAAGCGACCGTGCGGCCGCTGGCGTCGTCGATGACCTGGGCATAGATGTGCTGCGACGAACGGAAGACGCTGAGGCGCGGCCGACCATTCGCGAGTTTGCGCAGGCGGGTACGGGTCCGCTGCTGGCGCCGTTCGAAGGTGTCCTTGATCGCCATGGCTGTTACTTCTTCTTGCCTTCCTTGCGGAAGATCGTCTCGGTCGAATACTTGATACCCTTGCCCTTGTAGGGCTCCGGCCGGCGCCAGTCGCGGATTTCAGCCGCGAACTGACCGACCTTCTGGGCATCGATGCCGGTAACCGCGATCAGGGTCGGCTTCTCGCACTTGACGTCGATGCCTTCCGGGATCGGCATCACCACATCGTGCGAATAGCCGAGGTTGAGCTGAAGGTTCCGCCCCTGGACAGCGGCGCGGTAACCCACGCCGGTGATTTCCAGATCGGTGCGGAAGCCCTGGGTCACGCCCTTGATCATATTGTTGACCAGGGTGCGCGACATGCCCCAACGCTCGCGAGCACGCTTTTCCGCGGAGCGCGGGGTCAGCGCGACCGCGCCATCCTCGAGCTTCACTTCGATGTCGTCGACGACCACGAGGGACAATTGCCCCTTCGCGCCCTTCACGGCCACGGTCTGGCCATCGACGGTAACCGTCACACCGGCGGGAACCGGGACCGGCTTCTTGCCAATACGCGACATGTTCAGTCCTCCTACTGTCGGATCAGAACACGCGGCACAGCACTTCACCGCCAACATTGGCGGCGCGTGCGGCGGCGTCTGACATCACGCCACGCGGCGTCGACAGGATCTGGATGCCAAGTCCATTGCGGAACGTCGGCAGATCCTTGATCGACGAGTAAACGCGGCGACCGGGACGGGACACGCGGTCGATCGACTGGATGACCGGCAACCCTTCATGATACTTGAGTTCGATTTCGATTTCAGGCGCGCCAGACGCGGAAACGGCATCGTGATAACCGCGGATATAACCCTCGGTAACCAGGACATCGAGAACACGTGCACGCAGCTTGGACGCGGGGGAACGCACAGTCGCCTTGGCGGCGGACTGGCCGTTACGGATGCGCGTCAGCATATCGCCGAGCGGATCGCTCAGTGCCATCGCGGTTCTCCTTACCAGCTCGACTTGACCATGCCGGGGATCTGGCCGGAAGAGGCCAGGTCACGCAGCGCGATCCGGGAAAGTTTCAGCTTGCGGTAGTTGCCGCGGGACCGGCCCGAGACTTCGCAACGCAGACGGACGCGGTTCTTCGCACCGTTGCGCGGCATTTCGGCAAGCTTGAGGGTGGCGGCGAAACGCTCTTCGTCGGAGATCTGCTGATCCATGACAACGGCCTTCAGCCGGGCGCGCTTGGCGGCGTGCTGGGCAGCCAGCTTGGCGCGGCGCTTGTTCTTCTCGATGGCACTCGTCTTAGCCATGTGCCTATCCTCAATTAACGAACGGCAGTTCGAAGGCGGCGAGAAGCGCTTTGGCTTCATCGTCCTTCGTTGCCGTCGTGCAGATGACGATGTCCATACCGCGAACGGTGTCGACCTTGTCGTAGTTGATTTCCGGGAAAATGAGCTGTTCCTTCAGGCCCATGGCGTAGTTGCCACGACCATCGAAGCTCTTCCCGTTCAGACCACGGAAGTCGCGAACGCGCGGCAGCGCGATCGTCACCAGGCGATCCAGGAATTCATACATGCGGTCGGAGCGGAGCGTGACCTTCACGCCGACCGGGGCCCCCTCGCGCAGCTTGAAGCCGGCGATGGCCTTGGTCGACTTGGTGATGACCGGCTTCTGGCCGGTGATCGCGGTCATGTTCTCGACAGCGCCCTGGATCTTCTTGCCATCGGTCGCGGCTTCGCCGACGCCCATGTTGATGACGATCTTTTCCAGACGCGGAACCTGCATCACGTTCTTGTAGCCGAACTGCTCGAGCAGCTTGGCACGGATGGCTTCCTTGTACTGCCGCTTCAGGCGCGGCTCGATGCGGGTATCAGACATCGATCACATCTCCCGAACGCTTGGCCACGCGGACCTTGCGGCCATCTTCGAGCACCTTGAACCCGATGCGCGTGGCCTTGCCGTCGCGCGGGTCCTCGATGCCGAGGTTGGACACATGGATCGCCGCTTCCTTCTCGATGATCCCGCCCTGGCTGGTCTGGGTCGCCTTGGTGTGGCGCTTCACGAGATTGACGCCGCCGACGACGGCGCGCGCTTCCGTCGGCAGGACGCGGAGCACTTCACCGTGCTTGCCCTTGTCCTTGCCGCTCAGCACGACGACCTTGTCGCCCTTGCGGATGCGGATTTTCTGATGATTGGCGTGTGCGGCCATCACAGCACCTCCGGCGCGAGGCTGATGATCTTCATGTGGTTGCGGGCACGCAGCTCACGCACGACCGGCCCGAAGATACGGGTGCCGATCGGCTCGTTCTGCTTGTTGATCAGAACCGCCGCATTGTGGTCGAAACGGATGGCCGTGCCGTCGGCGCGACGCACTTCCTTGGCCGTGCGAACGACGACGGCGCGATGCACGTCACCCTTCTTCACACGACCACGTGGAATCGCTTCCTTCACGGAAACGACAATGATGTCACCGACGCTGGCATAACGACGTCCCGCGCCGCCCAGCACCTTGATGCACATCACCCGACGCGCGCCCGAATTGTCGGCCACGTCCAGGTTCGTCTGCATCTGGATCATGTCTCGCTACTCCTAAAAGTCCCGGGTCAGGCCTGGGCCTGAGTCATGGGCTTCCCGTCAGCACCCACCGCACCGATGACCTCCCAGGTCTTCAGCTTGGAATAGGGACGGCTCTCCTGAATGTTCACGACGTCACCGACCTTGAACTGGTTGGTTTCGTCATGAGCGTGGTACTTCTTGGACCGGCGTACCACTTTCTTCAGCACCGGGTGCAGCACGCGGCGTTCGACCTTGACGACAACAGTCTTGTCGGTCTTGTCGCTCACCACGACGCCCTGCAACACTCGCTTCGGCATCTAGTTTCTCCCAAAGACGCGTCCCTCGGCCATTAGGCCGAGGCGGCCGCCTTTTCCTTCAACACGGTCAGGATCTGCGCGATCTCCGTCTTCACAGAACCCTGACGCGCAGAGTTCTCAAGCTGGCCCGTCGCCTTCTGGAAGCGCAGGTTGAACTGCTCCTTCTTCAGGACCGAAAGGAGGTCCTTCAGTTCGTCGGCCGTCTTGAGGCGCAGATCTTTAGCCTTCACGCTCGCCATGATCAAGCTCCCTCACCAAGCCGGGCGACGAATTTCGTCGCGATCGGCAATTTGGCCGCGCCGCGGGCGAACGCTTCCTTCGCCAGCTCCGCCGGGACGCCGTCCATTTCGAACATGATGCGGCCGGGCTTCACCCGGACCACCCACAATTCGGGCGCGCCCTTGCCTTTACCCATGCGGACTTCGGTCGGCTTCTTCGAAACCGGCACGTCCGGGAAAATACGGATCCAGACACGACCCTGACGCTTGATGTGACGCGTGATCGCGCGGCGGGCCGCCTCGATCTGACGCGCCGTCACGCGCTCCGGCTCCAGCGCCTTCAGGCCGAAGGCGCCGAAGGTCAGCGAAGTGCCGCCCTTGGCATTGCCATGGATCCGGCCCTTGAAGGCCTTGCGGAACTTTGTACGCTTCGGTTGCAGCATGGCGAATTACTCCGCTTCGCTCTCGGCCGGCGCGGCGGGGCCACGACCACGATCGTTACGGCGGTCACGCCGTTCACGATGTTCGCGCGGCTCACGCTCGGGGCGGGCCTGATTTGCTTGTTCGGCCAGGCGCTTGTCCTGGGCCATCGGGTCGTGGGCCAGAATCTCGCCCTTGAACACCCAGACCTTCACGCCGCAGGTGCCCATGGCGGTATGGGCGGTGCTGCGACCGAAGTCGATGTCCGCGCGAAGCGTGTGCAAGGGCACGCGGCCTTCACGGTACCATTCGATACGGGCGATTTCCGCGCCGCCGAGACGACCGCCGCAATTGATGCGGATGCCGCCGGCGCCGAGACGCATGGCCGACTGCACGCTGCGCTTCATGGCGCGGCGGAAGGCGACACGGCGTTCCAGCTGCTGCGAGATGTTCTCGGCGATCAGCTTCGCGTCGATTTCCGGCTTGCGGATCTCGACGATGTTCAGGCTGACTTCCGACTTCGTCATCTTGGCGAGTTCGGAGCGCAGCTTTTCGATGTCCGCGCCCTTCTTGCCGATGACGACGCCGGGACGCGCGGTGTGGATGGTCACGCGGCACTTCTTGGCCGGGCGCTCGATCACGACGCGGGCGATGCCGGCCGAGGCCAGCTTCTTCTCGAGGAACGCCCGGATGCGCAGATCTTCATGCAGAAGACCGGCGAAATCCTTCTTGTTGGCGAACCAGCGAGAATCCCAGGTGCGATTGATGCCGAGGCGCAGGCCGATCGGATTGACTTTCTGACCCATCGTCTTACTCCTCAACCGCCTCGGCGCGCTCACGCACGACGACCGTGATATTCGAGAATTCCTTGACGATGCCGGCGGCACGACCGCGGGCACGGGCATGGAACCGGCGCATCGCCAGCGAGCGACCCACCGTGGCCTGAGCGACCACGAGGCTGTCGACGTCGAGCTGATGATTGTTCTCGGCGTTGGCAATGGCGCTCTCGAGGACTTTCTTCACATCGCGGGCGATGTGCTTCTTCGAGAATGCCAGTTCGGCCAGCGCCGTCGAGACCGCCTTGCCACGGATCTGTTCCGCGACAAGGTTCAGCTTGCGGGTCGAGGACCGGAGATTGTTGCCAATCGCCAGAGCCTCGTTCTCGGCCACGCGGCGGGGATTCTTAGGCTTCGACATCGCCTTACTTCCTCTTCGCCTTCTTGTCGGCGGCGTGGCCATAGAAGGTCCGCGTCGGCGCGAATTCGCCGAGCTTGTGACCAACCATGTCCTCGTTCACCATGACGGGGATGAACTTGTGGCCATTGTGCACGCCGAACGTCAGCCCCAGGAACTGGGGCAGAATGGTCGAACGGCGCGACCAGGTCTTGATGACTTCCTTGCGGCCCGAGGCGCGAGTGGTTTCTGCCTTCTTCAGCAGATAACCATCGACGAACGGACCTTTCCAAACTGAACGAGTCACGGCGGTCTCCGTTACTTCTTCTTGGCGTGACGCGAGCGCAGGATAAAGGCATCGGACCGCTTGTTGTTGCGGGTCCTGTTGCCCTTGGTGCCCTTGCCCCACGGCGTCACGGGATGACGACCACCGGAAGTCCGGCCTTCGCCACCACCATGCGGGTGATCGATCGGGTTCATAGCCACGCCGCGGACCGACGGGCGGATGCCCAGCCAGCGGTTACGACCGGCTTTGCCGACCTTGGTGTTCTGATTGTCGGGGTTCGACACCGCGCCGACCGAGCCGATGCACTCGCCACGGACCAGACGCTGTTCACCCGACGACAGACGGACGATGACATAGGCGCCATCGCGGCCGACGATCTGGGCGAAGGTGCCGGCCGAGCGGGCGATCGCGCCACCCTTGCCGATCTTCAGCTCGATGTTGTGCACGATGGTGCCGATCGGCAGGTTCTTCAGCGGCGCGGCGTTGCCCGGCTTCACGTCGACCTTTTCGCCGGCGATGACGGAATCGCCCACAGCGAGGCGCTGCGGCGCCAGGATGTAGGAGAGTTCGCCGTCCTCGTAGCGGATGAGGGCGATGAAGGCGGTGCGGTTCGGATCATATTCGATCCGCTCCACGGTCGCCGGCACGTCGAACTTGCGACGCTTGAAGTCGACCAGGCGGTAGGCCTTCTTGTGGCCGCCGCCCAGGCGCCGCATGGTGATGCGGCCATGGTTGTTACGCCCGGCGTTCTTGTTCAGGCCTTCGGTCAGGGTCTTGACCGGCTTGCCCTTGTAGAGGTCCGAGCGGTCGATCAGCACCGTGCCGCGAAGCGACGGGGTGATCGGACGGAAAGTCTTCAACGCCATGGTCTTAGATCCCGGTCGTCACGTCGATCGACTGGCCTTCGGCCAGGGTCACGACGGCTTTCTTGACATCCGACCGCTTGCCGAGGCGACCGCGAAAACGCTTGGTCTTGCCCTCGGTGCGGATCGTGTTGACGGCGGTCACCTTCACCTGGAACAGCTTCTCGACGGCGGCGCGGATTTCCGGCTTGGTCGCGGTCAGCGGAACCTTGAAGACAACCTGGTTGAATTCCGAGACGGAGGTCGACTTTTCAGTGATCACCGGCGACAGAATGAGGTCGTAGTGCTTCAGCTCGCTCATTTCAGGCGGGCCTCCAGGCTTTCGACGGCGGCCCGGGTCAGCACCAGCTTTTCACGACGCAGGATGTCGTAAACATTGGCGCCGACCGTCGGCAGGACGTCGACATGCGGAATGTTGCGGGCAGCGCGGGCGAAGCCCTCGTTCAGCTCGGTATCGACGACCAGGACCGAATTCCAGCCCAGGGTCTCGAACTTCGCCTTCAGCGCGGCGGTCTTGCCGATCTCGAAAGCGGCATTCTCGAGCACGACGAGCTGGCCGGCCTTGGCCTTGGCCGAAAGAGCGTTGCGCAGCGCGAGCTTGCGCACCTTCTTCGGCAGGTCGAAGGCGTGGGACCGGACGACCGGACCCATGGTCTTCGCGCCGCCACGGAAGTTGCCGACCTTCTTCGAGCCGTGACGGGCATGGCCCGTGCCCTTCTGGCGGTACATCTTCTTCGTGGTCGCGGTGATCTCGCTGACCGTCTTGATGCTGTGGTTGCCGGACTGGCGCTTGGCGAGCTGCCACAGCACCATGCGGTGCAGGATGTCAGCCCGCGGCTCCAGACCGAAAACCTCGTCCGCGAGGTCGATCGACCCGGCGACGGTGGCATCGAGCGTGGTAATGTCGGCCTTCATCTATCAGCCCTCCTGAGACGCGGCGGCAGCCGGCGTCTTGACCTTGCCCGGCAGGGGCAGGCCGTCCTGCTTCACCTTCACGGCGTCGCGGACGAGCACATAGGAGCCCTTGGCACCGGGAATGGCACCCTTGACCAGAATGAGGCCGCGGGGTTCATCGAGCTTGGCGACCTCGAGGTTCAGCACGGTCACCCGCTCCGAACCCATGTGGCCGGCCATCTTCTTGCCCTTGAACACCTTGCCCGGATCCTGACGCTGACCGGTCGAGCCGTGCGAGCGATGGGAGACCGAAACGCCGTGCGTGGCGCGCAGGCCGCCGAAGTTCCAGCGCTTCATGACGCCCTGGAAACCCTTGCCCTTGGACTCGCCGATCACGTCGATCTTCTGGCCGACATTGAAATGCTCGACCGAAAGCTCGTCGCCGACGTTCAGCATGGCGTCTTCCGACACGCGGAATTCGACCAGCTTCATCTTCGGCTCGACACCCGCCTTGGCATAGTGGCCACGCATGGGCTTCGAGACATTCTTGACCTTGGCCGTGCCCGAGCCGAGCTGAACGGCCGTGTAGCCGTCGGACTCGATCGAGCGGGTGGCGACGACCTGCAGCTTGTCGATCTGCAGAACCGTCACCGGCACATGGGCGCCGTCGGCCGCGAACAGCCGAGTCATCCCGATTTTCTTGGCGATCACACCGGAACGCATGGCATCACCCTCAGAGCTTGATCTCGACGTCGACGCCAGCGGCGAGGTCGAGCTTCATCAGCGCGTCCACGGTCTGCGGGGTCGGGTCGACGATGTCGAGGAGACGCTTGTGAGTCCGAATCTCGAACTGCTCGCGGCTCTTCTTGTCGATGTGCGGCGAACGCAGCACCGTGTATTTTTCAATCTTGGTCGGCAGCGGGATCGGTCCCCGAACCCGCGCACCGGTCCGCTTCGCCGTATTGACGATCTCGCTGGTCGACTGATCGAGCACGCGATGATCGAACGCCTTGAGGCGGATGCGGATATTCTGGCTGTCCATCTTCAGAATCCTCGATGCACGCGGCGTCTTACTTCTCGATCGATGCGACGACGCCGGCACCGACGGTGCGGCCGCCTTCGCGGATCGCGAAACGAAGACCGTCGTCCATGGCGATCGGAGCGATCAGCTCGACCGACATCGCGACATTGTCACC
>NZ_JBAQRT010000081.1:0-1699 GCF_049306435.1 Zavarzinia sp. | reverse complement strand
GGCGAGAAGTCTGCGCGCATTGTCTGCGGCTTCTTCCTTGCCCTGCTTCAGCACGACGGTCGGCGCGAGGGTGAGGTTGTCCATGACGCTCAGATGGGGAAAGAGGTTGAAGCTCTGGAATACCATGCCCACTTCCTCGCGGATGTGGCGTATGTCCGATTTTGCGTCGGTGACGCTGTCGCCGTCTATGCTGATCGAGCCTGCGTCGAGAAGCTCGAGCCGGTTGATCGAACGGAGCAATGTGCTCTTGCCGGATCCCGATGGGCCTATGACGAGGACGACTTCGCCCTTTTTAACGCTCAGGTCGACGCCGCAGAGAGCCTGGACGGTGCCGAATGTCTTGAAAGCGCCTTTTATCTCAATGAACATTGCCACGGTGTCTCAGCCTTTCTTCCATGAGCGCGACGAGGCGCGAGAAAAAGAGCGTCATCACAAGATAGATCAGTGCGATGACCGTGTAGCTCTCGAAATACCTGAAGGAGGTCGATGCGTACTCCCTGCCGCGGCGAAGCAGGTCTGATACCGCGAGAATGGAGACGAGGGACGAGTCCTTGAGGAGAGCGATGAATTCGTTGCCGATCGGCGGCAGAATGATCTTGACCGTCTGCGGAATGATTATCCTGCGCAAGGCCATCGATCTGCTCATCCCGAGGGCGAGGGCCGCTTCCATCTGACCCTTGGGGATAGCCTGGATGCCAGCGCGGAATATCTCGGCCATATAGGCGCCATAGCATATCGACATGGCGAGGATGGCCGCGGGCGGTCCCTGCAGCCTCAGGAGGGGGCCAAGCGCGTAGTAGATATAGAACAGCTGCACGAGAAGAGGAATTCCCCTGATCACTTCGACATAGACGGTCGCCAGGCGATTGATGCCCTTGTTGTGCGATATCCTGCCCAAGCCCGCGAAAAGTCCGAGGATGAGGGCGAAGAAGATCGAAATGAGAGTGACGCTGAATGTCGCGGCGAGCCCATCGGGGACGAAGGACAGAATCCGGAGGTAGGGATCGGGGCTGAAGAATGGAAGGGCGACGAGGAGTCCGACCGCTCCGAAGAACGAAATGTTCCAGGCGGAGAGAAGGCCGCCCTCATCCTTCGAAGGGATGAGGGTGCCGTCGGTGATGTTGATCGTCGTCCGGCCGACGCCTTTATCGTCCCGGCCGGACGCTGAAGAACCCTTCGTCATGCTATTTGAGCCACTTCGTCACGAGTTCGTCGAGCTTACCCGAAGACTTGACCTTGGCAAGACCGTCGTTGAAAAGTTTGAGGGTTTTCGCATCGCCCTTCTTGAAGGCAAAGCCAAGCCACTCGTCGGTGAAGGGGACGCCCACGATCATGAGCTTGTCCTTGTAGGTGGGGTTCTGGAGAGCGAAATTGGCGGCGATGGGAGAATCGGCGACGACACCTTCGATATTGCCGTTCGCGAGATCCTGGTAGGCCAGTCCGATCTCGTCGTAGGTCTTGAGTTCGACGCCGGCGACCTTGCCGATCTCGATCACGCCCGTGGTGCCGATCTGTCCGCCAACTTTCTTGCCCACCAGATTGGCGAGGGTGGTGACGTTCGCCGTATCCTTGCGGACGACGAGAACCTGACCAGCGTTGACGTAGGGCTCGGAGAAGTCCATGGTGGCCTTGCGCTCTTCGGTGATGGTGACGGAAGAGGCGATGGCGTTGTAGTTGCCCGCGGCGAGGCCGGCGAAGA
>NZ_JBAQRT010000080.1:0-11906 GCF_049306435.1 Zavarzinia sp. | reverse complement strand
GGCCAGCAGGCGCCGGCCGAGGCCCCGGCGGCGCAGGCCGGAATGGACCAGCATCTTGCCGATCTCCGCCCGATGCGGCGCGTTCGGCTGCTGCGCGAACATCAAGAGGATGGTGCCGACGAGCCGTCCGTCTTCTTCCGCGACGAGAAGCTGTTTCTCGCCCTCGACGAGGCCGGGCAGCTGGCGGCGCCAGAAGCCGGCGGCGTCCTCGGTGGCGATGCCCGCCATGAAATTGACCGAGGCGCCCTGTTCGACCGCATCGACCAGGATGGCGGCGAGTTCGCCCAGCCGCGCCTCGGCGGCAGCGGCGTCGAGGGGGAAAATACGGGCCGTCACGGGCGCGGTCCCCCCTGGCCCAGGGTGACGAGATAGCGGACCGGGGCGCCACTCGTATTGCGGAACAGGGTCGGCCGGTCGAGGCGCATGTGCAGACAGTCGCCGGCCGCGAGCACGAAATTCTCGTCGCCGAGCGAGAAATCCAGCCGGCCATCGAGGACATGGATGTGCTGGTCGATGCCGGTGAAGCGCTGGTTGTCGAAGCCGACGACGGCGCCGGGCGGAAACTCCACCTCGACGATCTCGACCGGCGATCCGGTGCCGGCGGGCGAGATGTTGCGCCGGACATAGCCGGTCGCCGGGTCGCGCCACACCGTCTGGTCGGCGCGGCGGGACAGCGGACTCGCCGTCTTTTCCGTCGCCGCGAACAGGGTGGACAGGGTGATGCCGAGACCGCCGCAGATCCGCCCGAGCAGCTGCGCGGTCGGGCTGGATTCCCCGCGCTCGATCCGGGACAGCATGGCCCGGCTCACCCCTCCGGCTTCCGCCAGGGCATCGAGGGTCAGGCCCGCCGCCGCCCGCAGGGCCTTGATGCGGGTGCCGAGGCGTTGGTCGATATCGGAATCGGTCATGCTCATATGAGCATCATAAACTCCAATATATTGGAATCAAGGGGACGAAGAAGGGGCTTCGGCCCACCCGGACCGAAGCCCCCTCCCCACCCGCCCTTATTCCGCCGCGAAGACGCCCTTCACCGGCAGGGGTTCGTCGAGCTTCTGCCAGTCGATCAGGATATCGCCCGCCGCGTGTTCATACTGCAGGGCGCCGATCGCGTCGTATTTCGCGCGCACCTTCTCGGTCAGCAGGCCGACACGCTTGAAGTTGGGGATCAGGCGCTCGAACAGCAGGTGCTGGAAGATCGCCGTGACATGGCTCTTCAGGATGTGTTCCCGCGCGGCATCGACATCGAAGCCATATTCGGCGGCGACATCCATGCCGAACAGGCGATCGCGCATGATCAGGCTGGCCTGATAGGCGAATTCGGCCCTGTCCTCGATCTCCTGCTCCGGCAGGGTCTTGATCCAGTCTTCGAGGTAATTGACGCCGAAGGCGACATGGCGGCCCTCGTCGCGCATCACGAGTTCAACCACCTGACGCAGCAGATTGTCCCGCGTGGTCTGGGTCATGGTGCCGAAGGCGGCGAGCGCGAGGCCTTCGATGATCAGCTGCATCCCGATGAATTTCAGGTCCCAGCGCGGATCTTCCAGCACCTTGTCGATCAGGGCCTTCAGGTTCGGGTTGATGCGGTAGAGCTGACCGCAATGCTTGCGCAGATACATGTTGAAGGCTTCGACATGACGGGCCTCGTCGAAGGTCTGGCTGGCGGCATAGAGCTTGGCGTCCGCCGTCGGCGCGCAGGAGACCAGTTGCGAGGCGACCAGCATCGCGCCCTGTTCGCCGTGCAGGAACTGGGCGACGGTCTGGGCATGGGCCTTCCAGGCGAAGCGGATCTTTTCCGCTTCCGGCAGGGCTTCGTATTCGTGATAGCCGTTGAAGGGATTGGTCGCCGGATCCATCGGGTAGTCGTTGTAATCGACCGACATTTCCCAATCGACATCGAGCGTCGCATTCCAGTTGTGCCGCTTGCCGAGCTCGTAGAGGCGACGGATCTTGGCGTTGGCGCTGTCGTAGTCCCAGTTGTAGGACCCGGTCAGCGGCGTGTTGAAGATTTCCCGGATGGTCTCGACATCCGATTCATCGAGGCGACCGGTCAGGTCGTTCTCTGTAAAGGCCCGGGTTTCCTGGGGGGGCTGTTCGACAAGACGCATACGCATGGGTTTCCTCCGCTTCTTGGCCGCTTTCGGGCTGCGTCCAGAGAATACGAGGGATGCTCGTGTTGCATTGAGCTAGGTCAATCCAACTGATTATTTGTCAGTTTGTCGTTCCCGCCACAGGGAAAACCCGGCCACGACACAGGCCAGCACCGCGAGCCAGATCAGCCGGCTTTCGTAGCGATCATGCGGATTGGACAGCACGCCGCAGATGAAGGCATTGCCGATCAGGGTCACGAAGACCAGCGAGGCAAGGCGCCCCGCCCCCGCCCGGCCGCGCCGGAAACAGGCAAAGGCAAGGAAAGGCAGGGCGATGAAGGCGGCGAAACCGACCGGTACATGGACGATGTTCAGCGCCTCGAAGGGGAATGACTTGTCACGCTGACGGGCGGCCATGAAATCCGGCAACTCCTGGGGCATGTCGCGCTCGAAGACCCACTGGGTATGCCAATGGGTCTCGTTCAGCCCGTCGCCGGTCGCGACGAGGCCGAGCTGACCGACGAAACTGCGCCAGGCCGCGGCCAGATGCAGTCCAGGATACTCGATCAGCGACCGCCGGGTGATCTCCGCCAGTTCGGGTCCAGCGCCTTCCCAGCCGCCGATCTTGTAGAGCGGGCTGCCGCCCCACCACAGGAAACTGTCGTTGTTGCGCTGGCTGCCGTCAGGCTCGTATAGCTCGGCCTGCAGATCGCACAGTTTGAAGGCCGGATCCGGACAATGGTCGGCGAGGAAACGGCTGGCGATGCCGTCTTGAACCAGCCGGCCGAACAGGAAGATGTCGCCGCCGGGCGTGAAGCGGAACTGGCCATAGAGCGCCTGATTGCTGAGCGGCACCGACAGGACACCCAGCGCGAGAGCAAGACCGCCGGCACCGAGACGCCAGGTCGTGCGCCGGCTCCAGTGCCGCAAGGGTGCGTGGAAACGCGCCCCGGCGATCAGCAGGGCCTTGTAGAGTACAAGCCCGAACAACAGGGCGACCGTCCCCGTATGGCTGGCGGCGCCCAGAATGACGACCAGGCCCAACAGGATGCTGACCGCGAGGCCCCGGCCATCGCGCCCCTCGATCAACAGGAACAACGCCAGCACGGCGGTGGCGGCGGCAAGGTCGGGCAGGAGCTGGGACGTGTACCAGGAAATGCCGGTGACCGCGGCCAGCAACAGCGCGCAAGCCCCGGTGAACAGTCCGAGACGGGTGCCACGAAACCCAAGCAGGGCGCGCCCCGTCTCGGCGAGAAGGCCGAGCACGATCAGGCTCTGAACCACGATCGCCGGCCAGAACGACAGATGCCAGTAGAGCCCGTCCAGGAACAGGCCATAGGGTGTCGCCCGGCCGAAACCCGGTTCGGTCTCGTAGATCCGCGAAATGAAGCCGCCCGTATCGTGGAAGGTGATCGGATAGCCATTCCACAGCGCGGGGCCGAGCAGCGACAGGAGGGCGAGAACGAGGCTGGCCGCGACGGCAAGGAAACGCATGTAAATTCAGCTCTTTTCTCGACCGGAGGGGGGCCCCATCGCCTTGAGGAACACCGTGCCTCACGCCCAGTTCCGCCTGCGGGCTTGGAGAATGGCGGCGGGCTTTGCGACAATGGCCGAGATCCGAACCGAATCGCCCATGGGGCCAGGGCGCCGCTCATGAATGTCAGTGTACACGATGTGCCCGGTATCCTGATCCTGCTCGCGGCGGCGGTGCTGGCGGCGACCTTTCTCGGCCGGCTCAAGGTGCCGCCGCTGCTGGCCTATGTCGTGACGGGGATTGTCATCGGCCCCGCCGGGATCGGTTTCGTGCGCGAGCCGGAAAGCCTGGCCGGCTTCGCCGATTTCGGTGTCGTCTTCCTGCTGTTCGCCATTGGTCTCGATCTGCCGTTGAACCGGCTGCGCGCCATGCGGCGCTTCATTTTCGGCCTGGGCACGGCGCAGGTGCTGGCGACGCTTTTCGCCATCGGCATTCTGCTCGGCCTGCTGGTGCTGTTCGGGCTGCTGGCGCCCAGCGCCGGCACCGTCATCGCCATCGCCGGGGGCCTTGCCCTGTCGTCGACCGCGACCGTGGTCCGCCTCATGGTCGAGCGGCGCGAAACCATGACCCGCTTCGGCCGGGCGACTGTCGCCGTCCTGCTGCTGCAGGATCTCGCGGTCGTGCCCCTGCTGACGCTGATCGGCGTGATGGCGACGCCGGAGGGGAATTTCGACCTTCTCGCCGCCGCCTTCGGCCTCGCCAAGGGCATAGCCGCCATCGCGCTCATCCTGTTCGGCGGCCGGATCGTGCTGAAACCCCTGTTCCATCTGGTGGCCGACGCGGCGAGCCCGGAACTCTTCACCGGCCTGACGCTGCTCGTCGTCCTCGGCCTTGGCATGGTCGCGGAACTGGCCGGCATGTCGATGGCGCTCGGCGCCTTCCTGGCCGGGCTTGCCCTCGCCGATACGCCGTTCCGCCATCAGGTCGATGCCGATGTCGAGCCCTTCCGCGGCTTGCTGCTCGGCCTGTTCTTCGTCACCCTCGGCATGATGCTCGACCTGCGGATGCTGATCGACCAGCCGTTGCTGGTGATCGCCCTCACCCTCGCGCTGATCGCCCTGAAAGCGAGCATCGCCGCCGGTCTCGGCCGGCTGTTCGGTCTCGATCCCGGTCCCGCCATCCGCTTCGGCACCCTGCTGGCGCAGGCCGGCGAATTCACTTTCGTCGCCGTCAATCTCGCCCTCGGCAACCGGCTGATGGATCAGGAGACGGCCTCCCTCGTCGCCATCGTCGCCGCGCTTTCACTGGCGCTGACCCCCTTCGTCGTCAGCCTGGGCGCGCGGCTCGCCACGCTGATCGAGGACCGCACCCGCGACCCCGATCTGTCGCCCCACGACATTCCCGAAGTCCCGTCGCATGTGCTGATCGCCGGTTTCGGCCGGGTCGGGCGCACGGTGGCCGAGGTCCTGAAGGCGGCCGACATCCCCTACATGGCGATCGATGCCTCGACCCATGCCGTCGCCACCGCGAGGGCCGAAGGCTATCCGGCCTTCTATGGCGATTGCCGGTTGCCGGCGGTGCTGCGCTCGATCGACATCATGCGGACCAGTGTCGTCGTCATCGCCCTCGACAATGTTCCCGCCAGCCTCGCGACCCTGCAGGCCGTGCGTCAGCTCGTCCCCGACATGCCGGTGATCGTCCGGGCGCGGGACCTCGCCGCCGCCCGCGATCTGCGCCGGGCCGGCGCGACCGACGTGGTGCCCGAGACGATCGAGGCCAGCCTCGCCCTTGCCGGCGGGGCGCTGCGAATTCAGGGCAAGGATGCGGAAGAGGTCGAGGACCGCCTGGCGGGCTTCCGCCGCAAAGCCGAGTTATCCACTGAAAAGAAAAATCAGTAATACTCGGTAACGCATTGATTTATATGAAGGATGAACTTTATATTCAGATTCAATCCACAGGGATGACCATGCCGTCATAGGCCGGCTCCACGCCGGCCGGCAGGCTGTGGATCAGACTGGCGTAATCCATTTCCCAGGTCATATGGGTGAGGATGGCGCGGGCGGGTTTTACCCGCTCGATCCACGACAGGGTCTTTTCAAGATGGGCGTGGCTCGGGTGCGGCGTGTGGCGCAGCGCATCGACGATCCAGACCTCCACCCCCTCGAGGGCGGAGAAGGCTTCTTCCGGCAATTCATTCACATCGGTCGAATAGGCGATATTGCCGAAGCGAAAGCCGAGGGTTTCGATATCACCATGGATCTGGCGAAAGGGCAGGACATCGATCTCGCCGATCGAGAACGGGCCATCGATCTCGATGCCGTCGCAGATCGCGGGATAGCCGCCATTACCCTCGAAGATATAGGAAAAGCGCCGGTTGACGGTACCGAGGGTGCGCGGATCGGCATGGATCGGCACCCGGCGCCGCATCACGCCGGCGATACCGCGCAGATCATCGATGCCATGGCAATGGTCGGCATGATCGTGGGTCAGCAACACGGCGTCGAGCCGCTGCACCCCGGCGGAAATGCATTGCTCGCGCAGGTCCGGCGAGGCATCGACGATCAGCGAGGTCGCGCCCCGCTCCACCAGGATCGAGACCCGGCGGCGGCGGTTCTTCGGGTTGTTGGGATCGCAGCGGCCCCAGTTGCCGGTGATCGACGGCACGCCGCCCGACGTGCCGCAGCCCAGCACCGTGACTTTGGTTCCCGAGGTCATGCGGCGGCCAGGACGGCCGCGACATCGGCCTTGGTGAAGAGGCGGCGGAAATTCTCGGTCGACTGGCGGGCGATCTCGTCGACCGTCACCCCCCGCTCCCGGGCGACCGCGGCCGCGGTCGCGGCGACGAAGGCCGGCTCGTTCCGCTTGCCGCGATGGGGGATCGGGGCGAGATAGGGCGAATCCGTCTCGACCAGCAGACGGTCGGCGGGCACGCGGGCCGCGACCTCGCGCAAGGTCTCTGCCGTCTTGAAGGTGACGATGCCCGAGAAGGAAATATAGAGCCCGAGCTCAAGGGCGACATCGGCGAACCAGGCGCTCGAGGTGAAGCAATGGATCAGGCCGGGAAACGGCCCCTTCGCCATTTCGTCCCGCAGGATTTCCGCCGTGTCGTCGTCGGCGTCGCGGGTATGGATGATGATGGGCAGGCCGGTCTGCCGCGACGCCTCGATATGGGCGCGGAAGCTGGTCTTCTGCACCTCGCGCGGCGCATGTTCATAGAAATAGTCGAGGCCGGTTTCGCCGATGGCGATCACCTTGGGATGCCTGGACAGATCGATCAGGGTGCGGGCCTGCACCCCCGCTTCCGCCTCGGCTTCATGCGGGTGGATGCCGACCGAGGCCCAGACATTGGGGAAACGCTCGGCGACCGCGATCACCTGCGCCGATTTCACCAGCGAGGTGCCGATGGTCAGCATGGCGCCGACCCCGGCCAGACGCGCCCTTTCCATCACCGCGTCGAGATCCGCCGCGAAATTCGGGAAATCGAGATGGCAATGGCTGTCGATCAGCATGGTTTACGCAACCTCATCCACATAACGCGGGAACACGCCCTGCGGCGCCGGCAGGGCGACACCGGAGGTCAGCCGGCCGGCCGGGCCGAGGTTGGCGAACAGCCGGGCATCCGCCGGCACCGCCAGCTGGTCCAGCAGTTTGCCGCAAGACGCCGGCATCACCGGCTGGGCCAGGATGGCGATCTGGCGGATCACCTCGGCCGTCACGTAAAGCACGGTTTCCATGCGCGCCGGATCGGTCTTCTTCAGGCCCCAGGGTGCCTCGCCGGCGAAATAGCGGTTGGCGTCGGCGACGCAGGTCCAGATCGCAGCCAGGGCGACGTGAATATCCTGCTTCGCCATGGCGGCCCTGGCGATCTCGTAGAGACCGTCCGCCTGGGCGAGGATCGCCTTGTCACTGTCCGACAACTCGCCACAGGCCGGCACCACGCCGCCCGCGTTCTTGGCGATCATCGACAGGGATCGTTGGGCGAGATTGCCGAGGTCGTTGGCGAGATCAGCGTTGATGCGGTTGACGATCGCCTCGTGGCTGTAGTTGCCGTCCTGGCCGAAGGGCACTTCGCGCAGGAAGAAGTAACGCACCTGATCGAGGCCATAGGCTTCGACCAGGTTGAACGGGTCGATCACATTGCCGACCGACTTCGACATCTTCTCGCCCCTGTTGAACAGGAAGCCATGGGCGAAGACCCGTTTCGGCAGCTCAATGCCGGCCGACATCAGGAAGGCCGGCCAATAGACCGCGTGGAAGCGAACGATATCCTTGCCGATGACATGGACATTCGCCGGCCAGAACGACCACAGGGGCGAAGTCTCGTCGGGAAAGCCGACGCCGGTGATGTAATTGGTCAGGGCATCGACCCAGACATACATCACATGCTTGGGATCGCCGGGCACCGGAATGCCCCAGTCGAAAGTGGTGCGCGAGACGGACAGATCCTTCAGCCCGCGCTTCACGAAGCTGACCACCTCGTTCCGGCGCTCGTTCGGGCCGATGAAATCCGGGTTGGCCTCGTAATGGGCCATCAGGCGGTCCTGATACTCGGACAGGCGGAAGAAATAGCTTTCCTCCTCCACCCATTCGACGGGCGTGCCCTGGCCGCCATAGCGGATGCCGTCGGCGCGGACCTCGGTCTCGTCCTCGGTGTAATAGGCTTCGTCGCGCACCGAATACCAGCCGGCATAGGTATTCTTGTAGATGTCGCCGGCATCGACCATGCGCTGCCAGATCGCCTGGCTGGAGCGGTGGTGCCGTTCCTCGCTGGTGCGGATGAAATCGTCGTTGGAACAGCCCAGGGTCTCGACCATGGCCTTGAAACGGGCCGAATTGCGCTCGGCCAGGGCCTCGGTGCTCAGGCCCTCGCGCCGCGCGGTCTGCAGCATCTTCTGGCCGTGTTCGTCGGTCCCGGTGAGGAAATAGACGCGGCGGCCGTCGAGGCGCTGGAAGCGCGCCAGGGCGTCGGTCGCGATCGCTTCATAGGCGTGGCCGATATGCGGCACGCCGTTCGGATAGGAAATCGCCGTCGTGATGTAGAACGGGGAAGAATCGGCCATTCGGAACTCCAGAGGGCGCTGCCCGCGCCCGCCGTCAGGAAACAGACTGGCGCGTGCAACGCTCGATCATGCCGAGGGCTGCGACGAGAACCTGCCTGCGGTCGAGATTGACCGCCTCGGCGCGCGCGGCCAAGGCATTGATCTTCTCCCATACCTCGGTCCAGCGTTCAAGCCGCGCGGCGGCAACGAGCGCGCGCATCGCCGCCCCCTCGCCCACCATGGCCTCGTCGATGCCGCCGGTCGCCGACAGGCGGATCATGCGCACCAGCCAGAGGCCGAGAAGCTCGAAGGTCAGGCGGAACAGGTCGCTGCCCTCCCGCCCCGTGAAGCGATCGGCGAGGGTATTCACCGCCTTGATGTCGAGACCCTGGCGCCGGGCCAGGGGCGCCAGCAGGTCACCGATGGCGCGGTAGTGCTTCAAGCCGCCAGCGGCATGAAGCGCGAGAGCGCGGCCCGGACTGCCATTCGCCAGCCGGCACAACCCGCGCACCTCGTCGGCGGCGATCCCGGGCACCAGCCGGTTCACGATCGCGGCGACCTGCGCTTCCGGCAGCGGGCGCAGCGCAAGCCGGCGGCAACGCGAGCGGATGGTCGGCAGCAGTCTCCCGGGGGCATGGGCGACGAGGATCAGCAGGCTGCGCGGCGGCGGCTCCTCCAGCAGCTTCAGAAGGGCGTTGGCCGCGTTGCGGTTCATCTCGTCGATCGCATCGATGATGGCGACGCGAAAGCCGCCCTCGGCCGGGGTCATGGCGAAGAAACCGGCGAGGTCGCGCACCTGATCGACGACGATCTCGTCCCGCAGGACCTTGGTGCGCGGATTTTCCTCCCGCTCCAGGGTGACCAGATCGGGGTGGGAGCCGGCGGCGATGCGGCGGAACAGGGGATCGTCCGGCGACAGCTGCAGGGTCTGCGGCGGACCGCCGAACATGTCCACGGGCGTGTCGAGGCCATGGGCGAAGAGGAAGCGGGCGAAGCGATAGGCCAGGGTCGCCTTACCGATGCCGCGCGGCCCGGTCAGCAGCCAGGCATGATGCAGCTTGCCGCCGTGGACGGCGTCGAGCAGGGCGACTTCCGCCTCGTCATGGCCGATCAGATCGGGATTGGCCCGGGGCAGCGGAATGTCCGGCGCGCTTGGGACCTCGGCCTTGGCCACGGTGCTCAGCCCACCAGGGCGCGGACGGCGGCAATCACCGCCGCCTCGACCGTGGCCCTGTCCCTCGTGGCGTCGATCACCACGGCATGACGGCCGGCGGCCGCCGTCTGGTCGAGGAAGGATTGCCGCACCCGGCGATGGAAATCGAGATCCAGCCCCTCGAAGCGGCCTTCGTCGATTCCGGCATGACCGAGGCGGGTCTGGCTGCGGGCAAGGCCGATCTCGGGCGGGACATCGAGGACGATGGTCAGGTCGGGCCAGAGGTCGCGGATCGCCCGGCTGTGCAGATCAAGAACGAGTTCGCTGTCGAGGCCCCGCCCCGCCCCCTGATAGGCCAGGGTCGAGGAGACATAGCGGTCGGAGACGACGATGCGGCCGGCGGCGAGGGCGGGCCGGATCACCCGCTCGACATGCTGGGCGCGGTCGGCGGTCATCAGCAGAAGCTCGGCCGTGCTGGTCCAGTCGTGGGCGGTTTCCGCCAGCAGGAGACGGCGGAGGGCCGCGCCTTCCGGCGTGCCGCCCGGCTCCCGCGTGGTGAGGATATCGAGGCCGTCGCGGGCGAGGTCCTGGCGCAGGGCCATGATGGCACCGCTCTTGCCCGCGCCCTCCCCGCCTTCGAGGACGATGAAGCGCCCGCGCATCGGGTCAGCCGGCTTCGCCGGTGACGAGATAGCGCAGCGAGCCGAAGATGCGGCCGAAGACGCCCTGACGCTCGACACCATGGGCGGCGACCAGCGGCAGGCTGATCACGGGCATGTCGGGCGCCGAAATCTCGAGCGAGGCGATCTGGTCGCCGGCCTGGATCGGCGCCGGCACCGGCCCGTCATAGACGACCTTTACCACCATGGCGGCGCGATCGACCCGGCGTAAGGTAACCCGCGCGTCCTCGGCGACGGTTAGCGGCACGGTCTCGTCCTCGCCCTGCCAAACCTTGGCCTCGGCCAGGGCATCGCCCTTCTTCGCCATGGTGTAGGTCTGGAACTCGCGGAAGCCCCATTCCATGATGCGGGCGGATTCCTGCGCCCGCTCCTTCATGGTGTTCAACCCGTTGATGACCAGCAGCAGGCGCCTGCCGTCACGCTTCGCCGAGCCGACGAGACCATAGCCGCCCTCGTCGGTGTGGCCCGTCTTCAGGCCGTCGGCGCCAGGCACGACGCCCAGCAGCGGATCCCGGTTGGCCTGCTCGATGTTGTTGTATTTGAACGAGGTTTCGGCGAACAGCGGGTAATACTGCGGGAAATCCTCGATGATGTGCTCGGCGAGCACCATCAGGTCGCGGGCGGTCATGCGGTGTTCGGGGTCGGGCCAGCCGCTGGCGTTGCGGAAAGTGCTGCCCTTCAGGCCCAGTTCCTTGCCCTTCGCCATCATCTGGGCGGCGAAGGCTTCCTCGGTCGAGGCGAGGCCCTCGGCGACGACGACGCAGGCGTCATTGCCCGACTGGACGATGATGCCGCGCAGGAGATCGGAAACCGCGACCCGCTCGCCGACCCTGACGAACATCTTGGAGCCGCCCATGCGCCAGGCCTTTTCCGAGACCGGCAGCATGTCCTCCATCTTGATGGCGCCCTTGGCCAGCTTCTCGAACAGGATGTAGATCGTCATGAGCTTGGTCATGGACGATGGCACCATCGACTCGTCGGCGTTCTTTTCAAAGAGCACCGTGTGGGTCGACAGGTCGATCAGCACGGCTTCCCGCGCGGGTGTTTCCAGCGCCTCGGCCCGCGCGGCCGAAAGCGGCGCGATCGCGAGGCCCAGACAGGCGACGGCGAGAACGAAAAAGCGGCTAAGGCGGTGCGACATGGATTTCGCCTCCGGAACTGTCATTCAACGACGATGCGGGCGCCGGTTTCGCCCGATGCGATGATCTGGTCGAGCGCGGCATCCGCGTCGTCGACACTGCGCATCGGCCCGACCCGGACCCGGTAGAACTGTTGACCGTCGATCATGGCGCGGGCGACGAACGCCTTGCCATAACGCGACAGTTTGGCCTGCAGGCGATTGGCGTTGGCCGGCTGCAGGAAGGCGCCGGCCTGAATGTAGATGCCGGTCTGGCGCACCGGGCCCTGAGTATAGACCGGCGGCGGCGGGGTCGCCGGCACGGCCGAGGCCGGGGTGATCGCCCGGGCCGGGGT
>NZ_JBAQRT010000079.1:0-1635 GCF_049306435.1 Zavarzinia sp. | reverse complement strand
CGCCGCCAGCGACCACCAGCGGCGTGCCCGCCGGCATCAGGGCCAGGGCCCGCCGCGTGCGATCGACCATGACCGCCCCGACGACGGCCTGGAAACTGGCGGCGAGATCCGCCTTGTCCTGACCGGTAACCGGCAGGGGCAGCGCCGCCAGGGTCTCGCGGACCGCCGTCTTCAGCCCGGAAAACGAGAAATCGCAGCCCGGCCGGCCGATCATCGGCCGCGGCAGGGCAAAGCGCGCCGGATCGCCAACCTCCGCCGCCTTTTCCACCGCCGGCCCGCCGGGGTAGCCAAGACCGAGGAGTTTCGCCGTCTTGTCGAAGGCTTCGCCCACCGCATCGTCGATCGTCGTGCCGAGGCGACGATACCGCCCCACGCCCTCGACCGCCAGCAACTGGCAATGGCCGCCGGAAACCAGCAGCAGCAGATAGGGAAAGCCGACATCGGAGACGAGTCGCGGCGTCAGCGCATGGCCTTCGAGGTGATTGATGCCGATCAGGGGCTTGCCACTGCCGAGCGCGATGGCCTTGGCGGTGGTCAGACCGACGATGACGCCGCCGATCAGGCCCGGCCCCGCCGTCGCCGCGATGGCCGACAGGTCGGACAGACCGATCCCTGCCTCGTCAAGCGCCTGACGGATCAAGCCGTCGAGATGGCTGACATGGGCGCGGGCGGCGATTTCCGGCACGACACCGCCGTAAGGCCGGTGTTCGTCGAGTTGCGACAGCACGACATTGGACAGAATCCGCCCGTTGCCGTCCACGACGGCCGCCGCCGTCTCGTCGCATGACGATTCGATGCCCAGCACCAGACAGGATGCTGCGGCGATCCCGGTAGTTTCCATATCCCCTGACCGCATGTTAAGGCTTTGCCGTAACACTGGATGGTCGAACCTTGCAAGCAACCTTGAGAATCGGCACGCGCGGAAGTCCGCTCGCCCTCGCCCAGGCCCATATGGTGCGCGACCTGCTGGCCGCTGCCCATCCCGACCTTTTGCCGAGCGAAATCCTTATCATCAAGACGACCGGCGACCGGATCCTGGACCGCAGCCTGTCGGAGATCGGCGGCAAGGGCCTGTTCACCAAGGAAATCGAGGAAGCGCTGCTCGACAACAGCATCGATCTCGCCGTCCATTCCATGAAGGATGTCGCGACCGTCCTGCCGGACGCCCTGATCATCGATTGTTTCCTGGAGCGCGAGGACCCGCGCGATGCCCTGATCGGCGCCGCCAGCCTCGCCGCCCTGCCGCCGGGCGCCAGGGTCGGCACGGCTTCCTTGCGCCGGGCTGCCCAGCTGAAGGCGCGGCGGCCCGATCTCGTCGTCCAATCCTTGCGCGGCAATGTCGGCACCCGCCTGTCGAAGATCGCCGACGGCACCTTCGACGCGACCTTCCTCGCCCTCGCCGGCCTCCGCCGTCTCGGCCTCGCCGACAAGGCGGGCGGCATTCTCGAGCCCGGGGACATGCTGCCGGCGATCGCCCAGGGCATCATCGGCATCGAGCGGCGGGCGGCGGATGCCCGCGTCGCCGCCCTGCTGGCCCCGCTCAATCACAAGGCCAGCGCCATCGCGGCGGCCTGCGAGCGCGCCTTCCTCGCCGGTCTCGACGGCTCGTGCCGCACCCCGATCGCCGGCCTCGCC
>NZ_JBAQRT010000078.1:0-6410 GCF_049306435.1 Zavarzinia sp. | reverse complement strand
GGGCATCGTCCCGCCCGCGCTCCCGGGGCTCAAAGCAGGGTGAAGGCGGCGAAACCCGCCAGCACGATCAGAACGCCGCCGATCAGCATCGCCAGCTTGTGACGGGCGATGATCGCCCGTGCCTGCGGGCCGAAGGCGTGAAACAGCCAGGCCACGAGCAGGAAGCGGGCACCGCGCGTGATGGCGCAGGAGACGACGAAGGTCAGCAGGTTCAATTCGGCGACGCCGCTGGCGATGGTCACCAGCTTGAAGGGGATCGGCGTCAGGCCCTTGGCGACGATGATCCAGCCGCCCCATTCGGCGAAACGCTGCTGGAACGACAGCATGGCGTCCTGCAGGTGGTAGAATTCGACCACCGCCTTGCCGATCGTCTCGTAGAGGCCATAGCCGATGGCATAGCCGGCGAGGCCGCCCAGCACCGAGGCGACGGTGCAGATCATGGTCGCCAGCCAGAAGCGCTCGCGCCGGGCCATCACGACAGCGGCCAGCACGGGATCGGGCGGGATCGGGAAGAACGAGGCTTCGGCGAAGGAAGCGACGGCCAGCAGCCACAGGCCGTGCGGGCCGGAGGCCAGCGCCACCGCCTTGTCGAGCAGCGACTTCTTCTTCGCCGGTGGGGCGGTTTCGGTGGTGCTGGTCATGACGCTTGTCCTGTCGGGGCGGGCGGCCCCTTATGCCCTGATCAAGGCGAAAGGGCCAGCCCGGGTTCCCGCGTCAGCGCCGCCAGGCCAGATACTGGTCGCACAGTTCGACCAGCCGCTCGCGGCCGAAGCTGGTGTCGTGGCCGGCGTGGACGACCGAAACCGGCAATTCGCGCAGGCGCTTCATGGTGCGAATGTAGGTCGGGATGTCGGCGCCCTTGATCTGATCGAGCAGGGGGCCGTCGTAAAGCGCGTCGCCCGAGAACAGCGTGCCCGTCTTCGCTTCCCACAGGCCGATGGAGCCGGGGGAATGGCCGGGCAGATGCAGGACCTCGAAGGCGCGATCGCCCAGGTCGACGATATCGCCCTCGGTCACGATCTCGGTGACGACCGAATCCTGGACCTGAAAGGCGGCGGCGTCATAGTCGGCCGAGGGAATCGCGGTGATCAGGTCGCCCGAGAAGGGATAACCCATCTCGGTGAAGGTGCGGGCGAAATCGGGGCCGAGCACGGATTCAAGCAAGCCGCCCCGGTCGGCCGGATGGCGCAGGTTCTCGGCTTCCAGCTCGTGCACCAGCGTATGCTCGAATTCATGATGGCCGCCCACATGGTCGATATGGGTATGGGTGGCGACGGCGGTCACCGCCTTGTCGAGAAGGTCGCGGGCGGCCTCCCGCAGGGACGCGACGCCCATGCCGGTGTCGATGAACAGGTCGCGGTCGCGGCCGCGCAAATGCCAGATATTGCACCGCATGAGCGGCACCACATGGGGCTCCCACAGCAGGGTGATGTCGTCGGAGATGCGCTTGCGCTCGAACCAGCGGTCGGCGATGGGAAGCAGACTCATGACAGGGGCCCCGATCGGTTTGGCCGATCCTTACCTGCCATGGCCCCTGCCGCAAGAGCGTAGAAGAACCCGGAGCGGCGGATGCCACCCCGGGAACAGCGTGATCAGGCTTCCGGCGTCAGGTCGATCGACCACAGTTTCGCGCCGGCGGCATCCATCAGGTTGACGGTCATGACCTTGGTCTTGCCGTCGATCTCGACATGGCCGAAGAACTGATAGCCGGCGGTCGGCGGCAGATTGGCCTGGCCGGCCGGCGGCGCCTTCACGAATTTCAGCTCGGGGCCGAAGGTGGCGTCGAGCGTGTTGGGGCCGAAGGTGCCGGCGTTCAGCGGGCCGGAAACGAATTCCCAGAACGGCTTGAAGTCGGTGAACTGGGCCTTGGCCGGGTCGTAGTAATGGGCCGCGGTGTAATGAACGTCGGCGGTCAGCCAGACGGTGTTCTTGATGTCCTCGTCCTTGATGAATTTCAGCAGGCGGGCGATTTCCAGCTCGCGGCCCTTGGCGCTGCCATTCTCGCCGTTGGCGATGGCTTCCCACTGCGGCTTGCCGTCGCCGGCGGTGCCGTCACCGATGTTGAGGCCGATCGGCATGTCGGCGGCGATCACCTTCCAGGTCGCCTTCGACGCACGCAGGGCGCGCTTCAGCCACAGGATCTGGGATTCGCCGAGGAAGGTGGTATCCGGGCCTTCCTCGGTCTGCAGGTTCGAGGTGTTGTCGCCACGGAACGAGCGCATGTCGAGGAAGAAGACGTCCAGCGACGGGCCATAGGGAATGTAACGGTTGACGCGGCGCTGACCGGCTTCGGTCGCCGGCAGGGTCGGGTTGTATTCGAGGAAGGCCTGCTTGGAGCGGCGGGCGAGGACGGCGACGCGCTTCTCCTTGTAGCGGGCGTCGTTCAGGATCTCGTCCGGATACCAGTTGTTGAGGGTCTCGTGGTCGTCCCACTGCGAGAACATCGGGGTTCGCGCCAGGAACAAGCGCATGTTGTCGTCCATCAGGTTGTAACGATAGGCGGTGCGATATTCCTCCAGCGTCTCCGCGACCTTGTGCTTACCCTCGAGGGTCAGGTTGCGGTAGATCGAGCCATCGGCCAGCGTCACCTCGGCCTGGATCGGGCCATCGGCATAAATGCAGTCGCCCGAGTTGATGAAGAAATCGGGCGAGAGCGCGTTCATCGTCTTGTAGATGGTCATGCCGCCCATGTCGGGGTTGATGCCCCAGCCCTGGCCGCAGGTATCGCCCGACCAGGTGAAGCTGACCGACTTGCCGGCGCTCGGCTGGGTGCGGAAGCGGCCGATGACCGGGCTCGAGACCGAATTCACGTCGTCGAGCGCGGTCCAGCGGGCGCGCCAGTAGATCTGCTGGCCCTGCGGCAGGCCCTCGGCCACGACCTGGGCGGTGTAGTCGCTGCCCGGCAGGGCATCGACCGGCGCGAGGTTGTGGGCGTCGGCGAAGCCGCTGGTGGTCGACCATTCGATGTTCAGGCGGGCCGGGCGATCGGCCCGCGCCCAGAGAACGGCGCGGTCACCGACGACATCGCCGGTCTGGATGCCGTGGGAAAAGCGCGGGCGGGCCGTGGCCGAGAGCGCGCTGTAGCTGTGGCCCGCGACGACGAGGCCGGCGCCGAGGGCGGCGCTGCGGGCGATCAGCCCGCGGCGGGTCAAGACGAAGCGTTGACGGTAATCCTGCATGGTAAGCCTCCGTTCCCCGGGAATAATCCCGGGCGGAGGCTAGGGGCATCGCTTTTCCTTATCGTCACGGATCGAAGAAAATCGCGTGAAGTTTTATGTTACATGGAATTACTTTGATGTGACGGTCGCGGCCATCGGAAAATGATTCACATGTGAAGCATATCGGGCTACGATCCGGCCATGAGCCAGACCCGACCCCGTCTCTTCTACATGCTGAACCGGGCCCGCCACCTTCTCTACAAGGCGGCGGATGTCGTGCTCATGGAACGGCTCGACGTGACGAGCGCGCAGCTCGGGGCGTTGTTCGTCATCGCCGAGACCGGGGATTGTCCCCCGGGGGATCTGGCCGAGCGGCTGGATCTCAATGCCTCGGCGGTGACCGGTCTCGCCGAGCGGCTGGAACGCGCGGGGTTCATCACCCGCCGCCACCACGAGGAAGACCGCCGCGTCACCCTGCTCGCCCTGACGCAGGCCGGCAAAGACCGCCTGAAGGCGGCAAGGCCGCTGCTGGACGAGATGAACGGCCAGATGACGGAAGGTTTTTCCGCCGATGACATGGCCGTCGTCACCCGCTTCCTCGACAACATCATCCAGAACTTCTCACCGCCGCGCCAGGCCAGGAGCGTCAGGAAATGACTGATCTCGTTACCACCGAAACCTTCGACGGCATCATGCGGATCACGCTGAACCGGGCGGACAAGAAAAACGCCATCACCCTCGCCATGTATGACGGTATCGTCGACGGGCTGAAGGCGGCGGAAGCCGATCCCGCGGTCCGTGTCGCCATCCTGACCGGGGCGGGCGATGCCTTCACCGCCGGCAACGACCTGATCGATTTCATGCAGAATCCGCCCGATCTCGCCGGTGAATCCCCGGTCGGCCGTTTCCTCGCCGCGCTCACCACCTTCCCCAAGATCCTGATCGCCGCGGTCAACGGCATCGCGGTCGGCGTCGGCACCACGCTGCTGCTGCACTGCGATCTGGTCTATGCCGCCGACACGGCGCGCTTCTCCATGCCCTTCACGTCCCTTGGCCTCGTGCCGGAAGCGGCGTCGAGCCTGATCGTTCCCGCCATGATCGGTCACCGCAAGGCGGCCCAGCTCTTCCTGTTCGGCGACCAGTTCGACGCGGCGACGGCGGCCGACCTCGGCTTCGTCAACGAAGTGGTGACGGCGGCCAATCTCGCCGCCCATGTCGAGGCCAAGGCCCGGCGCCTGACCGGCCTCGCGCCTTCCGCCCTGCGCCTGACCAAGCAGTTGATGAAGTCCGGCACCGTGGATGTCGCCGAGCGCATGAAGGAAGAAGGCGCGATCTTCGGCGCCCAGCTGCGCGGCCCCGAGGTCGCCGAGGCAATCGGCGCCTTCTTCGAGAAGCGCAAACCCGACTTCTCGCGCTTCGCCGCCTGATTGCGCGTCGGGGGCGGGCAAAATGCCGCATGAGGGCGGCTTTTTGGCCGCCCCCGCCCTAAGTCGCACTTGTGGTGGGACGGCCGCGGGGCAACATTGAAGGGACAAGGGCGGCTGCGCGCATGGCCGCCTTGGAAACGCTGCCCCGGAAGTGACCGCTCATGTCCACCATTCTGTTCTCGCACCCGTCCTGCCTCGCCCATGAAACCGGCTGGGGACATCCCGAATGCGCGGACAGGTTGCGGGCGGTGATGCGGGCGCTGGAGGCGGAGGATTTCCACTATCTCGAGCGGGCGGAAGCCCCGCCGGCGACGCGCGAGCAGCTGATCCGCGTCCATGATCCCGATTACGTCGACTGGGTGCTGTCCAAGGTGCCGTCGGTCGGCCACAACGTGTTTCACCTCGATGGCGACACCGTCATGTCCTCCGGCTCGGGGGAGGCGGCGCTTCATGCCGCCGGGGCCGTCGTCGCCGCGGTCGACACGGTGCTGACCGGGGGCGCCTATTCCGCCTTCTGCGCCGTGCGTCCGCCCGGCCACCATGCCGAACCCAACCATGCCATGGGCTTCTGCCTGTTCAACAATGTCGCGGTCGGCGCCCTGCACGCCCGGGTCGCCCATGGCCTGGAACGTATCGCCGTCGTCGATTTCGACGTCCATCACGGCAATGGCACCCAGGCCATGTTCGAGAAGGACCCGGGGCTGTTCTATGCCTCGACCCATCAGGCCCCGCTTTATCCGGGCACGGGCGCGGCGGGCGAGACCGGCGTTTCCGACAATATCCTGAACGCGCCGTTGCCGCCGGGGGCGGATGGCCCCGCCTTCCGCAAATGTTTCACCGAGCATGTCTTCCCGGCGCTGGAAGCCTTCAAGCCGGAGTTGATCCTGGTCTCGGCCGGGTTCGACGGCCATGCCCTCGATCCGCTCGCCAACATGCGCCTGACGGAACAGGATTATCGCTGGGTGACCGAGGAGTTGGCGCGCATGGCGCGCAAGATGTGCCGGGCCGGTCTCGTCTCCACCCTCGAGGGCGGCTACGACCTCTATGCCCTGTCGTCCTCGGTCGCGGCCCATGTCGCGACCCTGATGATCAACTGATCGAGGGTCAGGGGGCGAATCCGCCGCCCCCTGCCGCGCGTGGTCACTGCATGGTGCCGTGGCCCGAAGTCCCACCCAGGGGGCCAACGACGAAATCGACCTCGACCGTGCCCGCCTTCTCGAAGGTCAGGGTGCCCTTGAACTTCTCGCCTTCGACCAGCGGGTGCTTCAGGCCGATGAACATGACGTGATAGCTGCCGGGCTTCAGTTCGAGGGTCGCGCCGGGCGCGATCTCGATGCCACCCGTCACCTCGTTCATCGAAGCCATGCCCTCGGCGGTCATGGTCATTTCGTGGACCTGGACTTTTTCGGCGATGTCGCTGCCGACCGACAGCAGGCGGTCGGGCGTATCGCCCTTGTTCTCGACCTTGAAGAAGCCGCCCGCGACCTTGGCGCCCGCGGGCGTCGCCCGCGACCAGGGATGGACGATCTCGAGATTGCCCGCCTCGAATTCATGGGCGAGGGCAGGCAGGGAAAGGCTGAAGGCGGCGAGGGCGAGGACCCCGGCGCGGAGGATGGAAAAAGACATGGCTTGACCTGTCGACAGGACCCGGGAAGGGCCGCAAGGAAGGAATGATGGCGAGACGGATCAGGCCGTTGCCGGCGGCGCCCGGGGCTGGCGCCAGGCCGTGGCGGCGGGCGCCCTCACCTGGCGGACGGGGCCGGTGAATTCCGGGGCGTGTCCGATCCGCGAGAGCGGCGCCGGCACCATGATCGCGGCTTCGGGC